>CAIYPH010000610.1 GCA_903928045.1 uncultured Rhodospirillales bacterium | reverse complement strand
CCGCCAGGTTCGCTGACCCCTTCACGCTTTCGCCGCCCGGCCAACCGGAGTAGCCTGCCGCGACCATGACGCGACGGGGTGTGCGATGAATGATGCGGCGATCCAGGCGGCGGAACTGCCGATCATCGATATGGCGGCGCTGGCCGATGGCGAGGCCGGCGAAATCGCCATAGCCCGCCAACTCGATGAGACCTTCTCGCGCATCGGCTTCTGCTATTTCCGCAATATCGGCGTAAGCCAGGACCTCGTGGACGGGCTGTTCACCGCCTCGCGCGCCTTCCACGCCCAGCCCGAAGCCGCCAAGCGGGCGCTGATGATGAACGCCACCCATCGCGGCTACATGGCGCCCAACAGCTCGGTGATCGTCACCTCCTCGGTCGCCCAGGTAAAGCGGCCGAACTACTCGGAGTCGCTGATGATCATGCACGAGGTCGCCGAATCCGACCCGCGCTACGGCACCGAGGTGCATGGCCCCAACCAATGGCCGGACCTTCCGGGCTTCCGCGCGGCGGTGGAGGAATACGAGCGGGCGATGCGGGAATTCTGCATGCGCCTGCTGCGCCCGATGAGCCGCGCCCTCGGCCTCGCGCCCGACTGGATGGACCCGCATTTCGGCTTCCCCACCACCTTCGTGCGCCTGCTGCACTACCCGCCCCAGGCGCCGGACAGCCCCGATGACGCCTTCGGCTCGGCACCGCACACCGATTACGGCTTCCTCACCGTGCTCTGCCAGGACAATGCCGGGGGGCTCGAGGTGCGCCGCAAGGACGGCACCTGGCTCAAGGCACCGCCGGTGCCGGGCACCTGGGTGGTCAACGTGGCGGACATGCTGAGCCGCTGGACCAACGGGCGCTGGCAGTCCACGCCCCATCGAGTGAAGAACCTCTCCGGCGGCGATCGCTTCTCCTGCCCCTATTTCTTCGACATGGACATGGACGCGGTGGTGGAATGCGTGCCCACCTGCACCGACGCCGCCAACCCCGCGCGCTTCCCGCCGGTGCGCTATGGCGACTACCTGATGGAGCGGCTCGACAAGAACTACGCCTACCGCAAGCGGGGCTGACGCCACCCAACTTTGAGTTGGATCAAGGCGGCAGGTGCCGGCAACGCTGAGACTGCGCCCATCAACGGGAGAACAGTCATGGGCTACAAGGACATTCTGGTGCATCTCGACGCCTCGCCGCGCAGCGCCGTGCGCCTGCGGGTGGCGGTCTCGCTGGCGCGGCGCTTCGGCGCGCATCTCACCGGCCTCGCGGTGGTCGATCTGCCGCCCCCCGACGTGTTCTACGGCTTCCCCTCCGCCTTCCTTGACGTGCAGCGCGCCGAGGACGTGATCGAGCAGATGCGCGCCGTCCGCCTCGCCGAAATCGCCCCCGCCGAGGCCGCTTTCCGCGCCGCCCTGGCCGCCGAAGGGCTGGAGGGCGAGTGGCGCTGCATCGAAGGTGTGGTGGACGAGACGGTGGCCCTGCACACCCGCTACGCCGACCTCGTGGTGATCGGCCAGCCCGACCCCAACGAGACCTCCTCCAAGGCGAGCGCCGTCTCCGCCAAGACGCTCATGACCTCCGGCCGCCCGCTGCTCGTCATCCCCTTCGCCGGCGACTACGGCGAGGTCGGCCAGAACGTGCTGGTGGGCTGGAACGGCAGCGGCGAGGCGGCCCGAGCCGTGAACGACGCGATGCCGCTGCTGCGCGCCGCCGCCAAGGTGACGGTGCTGGCCATCAACCCCCGCCACGGCATCGGTGGCGATGGTGACGTGCCGGCCGCCGACATCGCACTCCATCTCGCCCGCCACGGCGTGAAGGCCGAGGCCGCGCACACCATCGCCAACGGCATCTCCGAGGGCGACGCACTGCTCTCCTACGCCGCGGATGTCGGCACTGACCTGCTGGTCTGCGGGATGTATGGCCATTCGCCCCTGCGCGAACGCGCCTTCGGCGGCGTCACCCGGAGCCTGCTGACGGAGATGACGGTGCCGGTGTTGATGGCGCACTGATCCGGTGCAACTCTCCAGGCCGGAAACGCCCGGAGAGGAACACCGAATGGCCCGCCGACTGATCGACATCTCGAGCCCGCTGATGGCCGGCATCGCCTCCGACCCGCCGCGGATGCTGCCGCAGATTGAGTATATCGACCACCACCAATCCGCCCCGGGAATCGCGGAATTCTTCGGCATCGGGGTGGACCAGCTGCCGGACGGCGAATACGCCGCCGTCGAGCGGGTGACCATCAGCACCCATAACGGCACCCATATGGATGCCCCCTACCACTTCTTCTCCACCATGAACCACGCACTCAAGCCGGGCGGCGAACCCTCCTGGCGGATCGACGAGGTGCCGCTGGAATGGTGCTTCCAGCCCGGCGTGAAGCTCGATTTCCGTCATTTCGAGGACGGCTACGTGGCCACGTCAGGCGACGTGGAGGCCGAACTCAAGCGCATCGGCCACACCCTCGCGCCGCTCGAGATCGTCGTCGTCAACACCAGGGCCGGCAGCCGCTACGGGCAGGATGACTACGTCGACTCCGGCTGCGGCATCGGCAAGGCCGCCACGCTGTGGCTGCTGGAGCGCGGCATTCGCCTCGTCGGCACCGATGGGTGGAGCTGGGACGCGCCGTTCTCCCACACCAAGCGCCGCGTGGAGGCGACGGGGGATGCCGGGTTGATCTGGGAGGGGCACCGCGCCGGGCGGGAGATCGGCTACTCCCACATGGAGAAGCTCAACAACCTCGAAACCCTGCCGGCCGACGGGTTCGAGATCGCAGCCTTCCCGGTCAAGGTCCATCGCGCCTCCGCGGGCTGGACGCGCGCCGTCGCCATCATCCCGGGTTGAGCACGATGTCACACAATCACGGCCCTTGGGGCTGCGCCTGCTGGGGCGCCGACGACCAGATCGGCGCCGCCAATCTCATCACCCAGGCGAAGCGCCTCGCCGCGCTGAAGGGCATTCAGACCGCCAAGGTCTACGATCTCTCGCAGATCACTGACGCCGGGGCGCCGTATATGCAGCCCAACCAGCCGCCCTTCCTGATGATGATGTGGTCCACCTGGCGCGACGCCATCCGCCGCCGGCGCGGCCACGGCATGACCAATGATGCCGGCTCCAACGTTGAGCGGGTGGAGATGACCATGCATGTCGGCACCCATATCGACGCGCTGGGCCATGTCTCCAAGGGCGACCGCCTCTACAACAACCGCAGCGCCGCCGACACACTGGGCGACTGGGGACTTGCCGCGCTCGGCATCGAGCAGGCGCCGCCGATGATCACGCGGGGCGTGCTGATCGACGTCGCCGGGCTCGATGGCGGCGCGCATCTCGGGCCCGGACGCGTGGTGACGCCGGACGACCTTGCGGCCACGCTCGCCCGCACCGGCACGGAGATTGAGCCAGGGGACGCGGTTTTCATTCGGACGGGCTGGGGCCGCTATTTCGGCGTCGACAACGCCCGCTATCTCGCCGGCGAGCCGGGGATCGACGTGCCCGGCGCGCGCTACCTCACCGAGCGGGGCGCCGCGATCATCGGCACCGACAACATGGCGGTGGAGGTGTTGCCAAACCCCGACAAAACGAAGGCGCTACCGGTGCACCAACATGCGCTGGCCGAGGCCGGGGTGCATTTGATCGAGAACATGGCGCTCGACGAACTGGCGGCGGACGGGGTGGCGACATTCTGCGCCATCGTGCTGCCGCCGAAAATCCGCGGCGCGACGGGGGCGCCGTTGCGGCCGGTGGCGGTGGTGTAGCGAACCCCTGGCATTGGACTTGCTTGGGATCGAGGCGATCACGGGCAATCGGGGGCCAGGGCATGGTGGAGCAGCGACGAACACCGGGCGAGGCGGCAGCGGCGATGCTGCGCGCCGATGCGGCGTTCGATTGCCCGGCAATCTGGATCACCCGGCTGTCCGATGCGGAGATTATCCGTAAAGCGGCGGTGCTGACAGCGGAAGGCCCACGCGATCGGCCGCTCTGGGGCATGACCGTCGCGGTGAAGGACAATATCGATGTCGCCGGCCTGCCAACCACCGCCGGCTGCCCGGATTTCGCCTATATCCCGGCCGCGAGCGCCGAGGCGGTGGCGCGATTGGAGGCGGCGGGTGCCCTGGTGGTGGGCAAAACCAATCTCGACCAGTTCGCCACCGGGCTGGTCGGCGTGCGCAGCCCCTACGGCGTGCCGCGCAATGTGTTCAGCGCCGCGCATGTGCCGGGCGGCTCCTCCTCCGGATCGGCAGTGGCGGTGGCGGCGGGGATCGTCGATGCGGCACTGGGGACGGATACCGCCGGATCGGGCCGGGTGCCCGCGGCATTCGGCAATATCGTCGGGCTGAAGCCGACCATCGGAAGCGTGCCGGCGCTTGGCATGGTGCCGGCGTGCCGCTCGGTCGATACCATCTCGGTGTTCGCCCGCAGCGTCGATGCCGCTTTGATGGTGCAGCGGGTGATCGCGGGGTTTGCCGCGGCCGATCCCTATTCGCGGCGGCCGCCGGCGGGGTATCTGCGCCGGGGTGGGCTTGCCGGAGGTCTGCGGCTCGCGGTGGCCGAGGTGGACGCGCTGTGCGCGCCGGAGGTGTCCCGGCTCTATCGCGCCGCCGCCGCGCCATTCGCGCCCGGCACGGTGGATATCGCGCCATTCCTCGCCATCGCCCGGCTGCTCTACGATGGGCCATGGGTCGCTGAGCGGACGGCGGCGCTGCGCGGGATGGTGACGACCCGGGCGGATTCGCTGCATCCGGTGACCCGGGCGATCCTGGAGGGCGGGCTGGAGCGGCGCACGGCCGATGCCTTCGACGCGTTCCACGCTTTGGCGCACACCCGCCGCCTCGCGGAGGCGCTGTTCGCCGAGCATGACGCCCTGCTGCTGCCGACCGCGCCGTTCTGCCCGACGCTGGCGGAGTTGGAATCCGACCCGATCGGACCCAACGCCCGGCTCGGCACTTTCACCAACTTCGTCAATCTCTGCGACCTCGCCGCCATCGCGGTGCCGGCCGGTTTCGGCGCCGATGGACTTCCGGTCGGCGTGACAGTGCTTGGCCCGGCATGGTCGGAGGGGCGGATCGCGGCCATCGCCGAGGCGATCCATCGCCGCGCGGCAGGGTTGCCGGCCGCCGAGACCGCAGAGATGCCAGCCGGCGATGAGACCGCGCTGTTCTGCATCGGCGCCCATATGGCGGGGCTGCCGCTCAACGGACAGGTGACCGCGCTCGGCGGCCGGTTTCTGCGAACCGCGCACACGGCGCCAGTGTATCGGCTGCATGCGTTGGGCAACCGGCCGGGCATGGCGCGGGGCGCGCCAGGTGCGGCGATCACCGGCGAGGTTTGGGCATTGCCGACCGCTGCTATCGGGGCGCTTCTGGCGCAGGTGCCGCCGCCTCTGGGGTTCGGGACGGTGGCGCTGGAGGACGGGCCATGCCTCGGCTTCCTCGCCGAGGCGGCCGCGCTCGTGGATGCGCCGGATATCACATCCCATGGCGGCTGGCGCGCTTGGCGCGCGGCTGAGGAGGCGGGACAATGACAGAGGTGGAACTGGACGCATTCATCGACGCCGCGGTGGCGGTGCTCGGGCTGCCGATCGCGCCGGAGTGGCGCGCGGCGGTGCGTGGCAACCTCGCGCTGAGCCTGCGCATGGCCGCCCTCGTCGGCGCGTTCGAATTGCCGGACGAAGCCGAGCCGGCGCCGGTGTTCACACCATGACGGCAGGTCTCGCCTGGGCCAGCGCTGCCGAGATTGCCGCCGCCGTTGCCTCAAGGGCGACCACCGCACTGGCGGTCACCGAGGCGGCGCTGGCGCGGATTGCCGGGCGGAATGGCGTGCTGAACGCCTTTACCGACGTCACCGCCGCCCGCGCCCGGGCCACCGCGGCCTCGGTGGACACCGCTATCGCCGCGGGGAGGCCGCCCGGGCCGCTCGCCGGGGTGCCCTTCGCGGTGAAGAACCTGTTCGACATCAAGGGTCTGCCGACCCGCGCCGGCAGCGCGATCAACCGAGCGCGGCCGCCAGCGACGCGGGACGCGGTGCTGGTGGAGCGGATGGAGGCGGCGGGCGCCGTTCTGCTCGGTGGGCTCAACATGGGTGAATACGCCTATGATTTCACCGGCGAGAACGTGCATGACGGCGCCTCCCGCAACCCGCATGACACGGCGCGGATGAGCGGCGGGTCCTCCGGCGGCAGCGGCTCGGCGGTGGCGGGTGGATTGGTGCCGATTGCACTGGGGTCAGACACGAATGGGTCGATCCGGGTGCCGTCCGCACTCTGTGGCCTGTTCGGGTTGAAGCCGACCTATGGCCGCCTGCCGCGCAGCCGCAGTTTCCCCTTCGTCGGTAGCCTTGATCATCTAGGGCCGCTGGCGCGCACGGTCGCTGACCTCGCGCTGAGCTACGACGCGATGCAGGGATATGACGCGGCGGACGCGGCCTGCGCTGACCGTCCGGCCGAGCCGGTGAGCGGACGGATCGGCGATGGCATTGCCGGACTTCGGATCGCCCGCGCCGGGGGGTATTTCCGCACGGGGCTGATGGAAGAGGCGGACGCGGCGGTGAGCCATGTCGCCGCCGCGCTTGGGGTGACGCGGGAGGTCGAGATCCCCGAGGCGGCGCGGGCGCGGGCGGCGGCCTTCGTGATCACGACCACCGAGGGCGCCGCGCTGCATCTCGACCGGCTGCGCCGCCAGCCCGGCGATTTCGACCCGGCGGTACGCGACCGGCTGCTCGCGGGCGCGATGCTACCGGCGCCGCTGGTGCAGCGGGCGCAGCAATTCCGCCGCTGGTATCGCGACGCCGTATTGCGGTTGTTCGACGGGGTGGACGCGATCCTGGCGCCGAGCACGCCTTGTCCGGCGCCGCTGCTCGGGCAGCAGACATTCACGCTGGGTGGCGTCGAGCTACCGGTGCGTCCCAATCTCGGGATTTTCACCCAGCCGATCAGCTTCATCGGCCTGCCGGTGGCAGCCGTGCCGGTTAGCAATGGGAAACTCCCGCTCGGCGTGCAGGTGATCGCCGCGCCGTGGCGGGAGGACGTGGCGCTGCGCATCGCGGCGCATTTGGAGGCGAGCGGCGCCTGTGTGGCACCGCGGCCGGAGGGGGCGTGATGGAGATCGATATCCCGGAGGTGGTCGCCGAGGTGCGGGCCGAGTTCGCGCGCTACGAGGCGGCGCTGGTGGGCAATGACGTGGCGACGCTCGACGGGCTGTTCTGGTCCGGCGCGCAGGTGCTGCGCTACGGGATCGGCGAGAATCTCTATGGCCCCGCGGAAATCGCCGCCTTTCGTGCCGCCCGCTCGCCTGTTGGGCTCGCACGGCGGCTGTCGCGCACGCAGATCACCACATATGGCCGCGACATGGCGATGGCGGCGACGCTGTTTCATCGTGACACGACCCCGGGGAGGGTCGGGCGGCAGATGCAGACCTGGGTGCGAATGAAGGAGGGCTGGCGCGTGGTGGCGGCCCATGTGAGCGTGATCGACGAAGCGGGCTGAATTCGCACGACTATTGGGCGTTTGCCGATTTCGTAAGCATATATTATCGTGATTCTTGTCAGAATTCTCACAAATGAGTGAGGTACAGGCAAGACTTGCCCGGCTGCGGGACATGGCACGCCCTTTGCGTTCCGCTCAAGCGATGATCCCGACGACGGGGCGAGGGGGCGGCGGATGACGATCGCGGCGGAGCCATATGCGTTTGCCTGGCAACCGGCAGCCTCGGCGCTGCTGATCATCGACATGCAGCGCGACTTCCTGGAGCCCGGCGGGTTCGGCGCCGCCCTCGGCAACGATGTCGGCCAGCTCCGCCGCACGATCGCGCCGAACCAGCGCCTGCTCGCGGCTTGGCGCGCGGCGGGGCTGATGGTGATCCATACCCGCGAAGGCCACAGGCCCGACCTCGGCGATCTGCCGCCGGCCAAGCACGCGCGCGGCGGCGGCCCGGTGCGGATCGGCGATGCGGGGCCGATGGGGCGCATTCTCGTGCGCGGCGAGCCGGGCCACGACATCATCCCGGAGCTTGCCCCGCGGCCGGGCGAGGCGGTGATCGACAAGCCCGGCAAGGGCGCGTTCTTTGCCACGGACCTCGAACACATCCTGCGCAATCGCGGCATCGGCCAGCTGGTGGTTACCGGCGTGACCACCGAGGTCTGCGTCAACACCACCGTGCGCGAAGCCAATGACCGCGGGTTCGATTGCCTCGTGCTGTCGGATTGCTGCGGCTCCTACTTCCCGGACTTTCACGCCGCCGGCCTCGCCATGATCAAGGCCCAGGGCGGGATTTTCGGCTGGGTGACCGGCTCTGACAGCGTTCTCGCCGCCATGGCAGCGGCATCCCCCCTCAAAGGAGCAGCGTGATGAGTGCATCTCTCGCTTTCAAGCCTAAGCTGTGGGTGCCCGGCGATTGGAATGCCCTGTTCGGCTTCGGGACCAATATCCTGGTGAACCTGCTGGTGTTGACCGGCCTGCTGCGCTTCGTGCTGCAAATGCCGGACAAGCTGGTATTCGGCCGCATCCTGCCGGCGCTGGGCACGATGCTGTTCCTCAGCACCGCCTACTATGCGTTTCTGGCCTGGAAACTCGCCAAGGAGAGCGGCCGGAGTGACGTCTGCGCCCTGCCCTCCGGTCTCAGCGTGCCGCATATGTTCGTCGTCACCTTCGTGGTGATGCTGCCGATCAAACTCGCCACCAATGACCCGATCCAGGCCTGGGAGGCCGGCCTGACCTGGGTGTTCATCCAGAGCTTCGTCCTGATGGCCGGCGGCTTCATCGGGCCCTACGTGCGCAAGATCACTCCGCGCGCCGCGCTGCTTGGCTCGCTGGCGGGGATTTCGATCACCTTCATTTCCATGAGCCCGGCCGCGCAGGTATTTTCGACGCCGGTGATCGGTGTGGTGTGCTTCGCCATCATCATGTCGAGCTGGTTCGGCGGCGTACGCTTCTTCGGCGGTGTGCCGGGCGGGCTGGTGGCGATCGCTGCCGGCACCGTGATCGCGTGGGCCTCGACGCTGGTGGGACTCGGCTATGGCGATCTCAGCCTGGCCAAGCTCGGCGGCTCCTTCTCGAGCTTCGGCTTCTCCTTCCCGCTTCCCGCGTTGGCGGAGGCGTTTGGCGGCTTCAAGTATCTCGGCGTGATCCTGGTGACCGCGATTCCCTTCGGCATCTATGACCTGATCGAGGCGCTCGACAATGTGGAGAGCGCCTCGGCCGCGGGCGACAGTTTCCCCACGACGCGGGTGCTGACAGCGGATGGGGTGATCAGTCTGATCGGTTGCCTGCTCGGCAACCCCTTCATCAACGCCGTCTATATCGGGCATCCCGGCTGGAAGGCGATGGGTGGGCGGATCGGCTACTCCTTCGTGACTGGGCTGGTGATGCTGGTGCTGACCTGGTTCGGCATCATGGCGGTGATCAGCTCGCTGATCCCCGTGGTCGCGATCCTGCCGATCCTGCTCTACATCGGCATGCTGATTGGCTCGCAGGCCTTCCAGGAATCGCCGCATCGCCACGCGCCGGCGATCGTGCTGGCTCTGCTGCCGCAGCTCGCCGCTTGGGGGAAGGTGTTGATCGACAATGCGCTCGGGGCGGCGGGAACGAACGCCGCGACCGTGGGATTCGGCAAGCTGGCGCAGGTCGGCGTGCTGTATCAAGGCCTTGAGGTGCTGGGCGGCGGGGCGACGCTGGCGGGGATCATCCTGGGAGCCATCACGGTGTTCATCATCGATCGTGAGCTGATGCGGGCAGCTTATTTCGCGCTGGCCGGCATGGTGCTGACCTTCTTCGGCTTCATCCATAGTGAAGCCATCGGCTTCGCCCGCTCGCCGCAGGTGGCTGTCGCCTATCTGGGGGTGGCGGCGGTGCTGTTCTGGTCGGCGAAATACGCGGTGATCGCGCCGGCGTCAGCGGAGCCGGTCGCGGCGGAATAGGTCAGGCCGGCTCCCAGGTCTGGCCGGGGCGCATCGCGATGAATGAGGATACGTCCAGCCCGGCGGCGGCGCGGGCCGTGGCGAGGTCCTGCTCCGGTTGCAGGATGGCCTCGTGGGTGAGTTGGAAGGTGCCCCAGTGATGGCCGAGGGCGACGGGCGCGCCAATATCCGCCTTCGCCTGCACGGCATCGGCCGGGTTCATGTGGGCGTTGATCATGAACCATCGTGGCTCGTAGGCGCCGATCGGCAGGATGGCGAGGTCTGGCGCGCCATAGCGGGCGCGAATGTCACGGAAGGTGGCGCCATCACCGTAGCCGGTGTCGCCGATATGGTAGATCAGCCCGGCGGGCGTGTGCAGCAGGAACGAACCCCAAAGCGCCATTCGCCGGTCGTTGAGACCGCGCGCCGACCAGTGCTGCGCGGGGACCAGGGTGACCGAGACATCCGCGGAGAGGGCATGGCGGTCGTGCCAGTCCAGCACGGTCATCTCCATGGCGCGGTTGCCGCCGCGGATGGTCCGGTCATTGCCGAGCGGGGTCACAATCCGCGGGCGGTGGGCGCGCCAGATCCGGGAGATGCTGCGTGTATCGAGGTGGTCGTAGTGGTTATGGGTCACCAGCACGACGTCGATCGGCGGCAGATCGGCCATCGCGACTCCGGGCGGGTTGACACGCTTGGGCCCGAGGAAGGGCAGGGGGCTGGCCCGCGTCGCCCAGACCGGGTCAATCAGCAGATTTAACCCGGCGACCTGGATCAGGAAACTCGCGTGACCGATCAGTGTAACCCGTAGCGATTCGGACCGTGGTGGCGGCTTGGCACCCGCGAAAGGGGAGGCCAGATGCTTCGGCCAGCGTGCCCGCTCACGCGAGAAGCGCAAATCCGCGAAGGTGGCGATGCTGCCCTTCGCGCGCGCGGCAGGTGGTTGGCCGGGCAGGAAGAAGCGTGTGCCGTCGAAATGGTCGCTGACGGGGCCGCTATAGTAGGGGTTGCGCGCGCTCATCGTTGATACGGCCGCGGCAGCAGGTCTCGCACCCGCCATTTCTCGGGGCCGGTCTGGCCAGGGAGGATGACGTGGGCTTCGGGCGCGTGGTCCATGAACAACTCCCGGCAGGCGCCGCAGGGGGCGACCACTGCGATCCGCCGGTCGGTCTCCTCCGGCTTGGGGTGGCGGACGGCTACGGCGGTGACGACGCTGCCGTCGCCTTCCAACACAGCGCGGCCAAACGCGATCGGCTCGGCACAGACGGACATGCGGCCGACCGTGGCGCCAAGGTGAATGCCGGTCCAGATGCGGCCGTCACGGCCACGGATGGCCGCGGCCACGGTGTGCCAAAACGGGCGATAATGGCGGCGGAGGATATCCTCCGCCGCCATGATCAGCTCAATATCCAGCGGGTCGAGGGGCAGGGTGCTCAGTCGGCGGCTTCCGCGTCGTCGGTTTCGGGGGCGGAGGTCATGGCGGCGGCGATCACCACGGCCTGGCCGCGGATCTTCTTCTCGATCGCCTCGGCTACCTCCTTGTGATCGCGCAGGAATTGCTTGGCGTTCTCGCGGCCTTGGCCAATGCGCTGGCTGTCATAGGAGAACCAGGAGCCGGATTTCTCGACGATGCTGGCCTTGACGCCGAGATCGAGCAGCTCGCCGACCTTGCTGATGCCCTCGCCGAACATGATATCGAACTCGACCTGGCGGAACGGCGGCGCCAGCTTGTTCTTCACCACCTTAACCCGGGTCGAGTTGCCGACCACGTCCTCGCGATCCTTGATCGAGCCGGTGCGGCGGATCTCAAGGCGCAGCGAGGCGTAGAACTTCAGCGCGTTGCCGCCCGTGGTGGTCTCGGGGTTGCCGAACATGACGCCGATCTTGAGGCGGATCTGATTGATGAAAATCAGCAGCGTATTGGAGCGCGAAACCGAGCCGGTGATTTTGCGCAGCGCCTGGCTCATCAGCCGGGCGTGCAGGCCCATATGGCTGTCGCCCATCTCGCCTTCAAGCTCGGCGCGCGGCACCAGGGCGGCGACCGAGTCGACCACCAGCACGTCGATGGCACCGGAGCGTACCAGGGTATCGGCGATCTCGAGCGCCTGCTCGCCGGCATCGGGCTGGGAAATCAGCAAGTTGTCGACATCGACGCCGAGCTTGCGGGCATAGATCGGGTCGAGCGCGTGCTCGGCATCGATGAACGCGCAGGTGCCGCCGAGCTTCTGGGCCTCGGCGATGGCGTGGAGCGCCACGGTGGTCTTGCCCGAGCTTTCAGGCCCGTAGATCTCGATGATGCGGCCTTTGGGGAAGCCGCCGATGCCGAGCGCGAGGTCCAGCCCTAGGGAACCGGAGGAAATGACGTCCACTCCTTCATCGCCTGGTCTGGCGCCCATGCGCATGATGGACCCCTTACCGAAGGCGCGCTCGATTTGTGCCATCGCGGCGTCGAGGGCCTTGTTCTCTGCAACCTTGGGCTTTTGCATCGGGATCCCGTCTCCTGGGTCTAGGCGTGTGGGCGGCGCGGAGAATGCGCTGTCCGGGGCGAGTCTGTCACACGTGTGATCGCACGGGAGACGGTCGGCTCGCAATCGGAAGCGACGAATTCCTTAACCTTTCGTTCGTTATATGTTCGTTAATCCGCGTCATGCAAGAACATATTACGAACTTTAGGTTAGGTTTTGCTCAAACCACGTTGACCAGCGCTCCGCCATCGACCGGCAGATAGACACCGGTGATGAAGCCCGCCTCATCGGAAGCCAGGAACAGCGCGGCATTGGCGACATCCCAGGCGGTGCCCATCTTGGCGCGCAGCGGCACGCGGGCGTCACGCTCGGCGGCCACTTCGGCACGGCTTCGGTTGGTGCTCCGCGCGCGGGTATCGACCGCCATCGGGGTGTCCATCAGCCCCGGCAGGATGACATTGGCGCGCACCCCATAGCGGGCGTTCTGGATGGCGATCTGCTGGATATAGGCAATCATCGCGGCCTTGGTCGCCTTGTAGGCGACATAGGGATAGTTGTGCTTGGCTGCCGCCGAGGAGATGGCGAGAATACAGCCTGCCCCCTGCTCACGCATCACTGGCAGCGCGTGTTTCACCGCCATCACCAGGCCACGCATGTTGATTGCATGGATGCGGTCGAATGCCTCCTCGGTGATCTCGGTGGGCGAGGCGTCACCGCCGGCGATGGAGACGCCGACATTGTAGTGCAGCACATCCACCCGGCCCCAGCGCCGCACCGCCTCGGCGATCATCGCGGCCATATCGGCCTCGCGGGTCACGTCGGCGGCAAAGGATGCCGCGGTGCCACCGGCGGCCGCGATGAGGCCCGCGGTCTCCTCGGCAGAAGCGATATCGCGGTCGACCGAGAGGACAGTCGCGCCCTCCTGGGCGAAGCGCAGCGCGGTCGCGCGGCCATTGCCCATGCCTTCTCCCGGCCCTTGGCCGGCACCCACGACGATAGCGATCTTGTTGGCGAGACGCATGGTTCCTCCGCGGCGTTTTCGTTCGCCGCGACGAGAGCACCCCGGCTCCGACCCTGTCAAACCGGTGGGAGGAAGCGGGTCAGCTCAAGCAACAACCGAGGCGCGTGCGGCAGCGATCACGTGCTCGACGCGGGCCACCAACTCCTGAGGCCGGTAGGGCTTGGGCAGGAACGCGGTCTGCGCCGTTTCCAACTCGCGGCGCAGGACCTCCTCGGCATAGCCGGACACCAACACGGCCGCGACGTCCTCCATGCCTGGCCGAGCGCGTACGGCCCGCAACAACGCGGCACCATCGATTCCCGGCATCACCATGTCGGTGACGATTGCGGTGATCGGTCCGGGGTCACGATCCAGCAAGGCCAACGCCGCCTCGCCGTGCTCGGCGGCGATCACGCGCCAGCCGCGGCGGGTAAAGCTGCGTTCGGCTAGTCGGCGAACAGGCTCCTCGTCCTCCACCAGCAGCAGCGTACGTTGCCGGGCGCCGTCGTCGGGCGGGGGAGGGGAGGCCGCTTCGGCGGGAACCCGAGGGATCGCCACTGGGTCCTCGTCCGCCCAGCGCGGAAGGTAGATGCGGAACCGGCTGCCTTTGCCGAGCTCGCTTTCGACGGCGAGGAAGCCGTCGGATTGGCGGACGATTCCATGCACGGTGGACAACCCGAGGCCGGTACCGCCGCGTTCACGCTTGGTAGTGAAGAACGGATCGAAAATCCTTGGCAGTACGTCGGGAGGGATGCCGGCGCCGGTGTCCACCACTTCCACCATGACGTAGCGGCCCGGCGGAATGGTCTCGGCACCATGGGTGAGCGGGCGGTAGAGCGTCATGTGGCCGCTGCGCAAGGTCAGCTCGCCACCCTCTTGCATCGCATCGCGGGCGTTGACGGCAAGGT
>CAIYPH010000609.1 GCA_903928045.1 uncultured Rhodospirillales bacterium | reverse complement strand
TGATCAGGGTCGAAACCGGCGAGATATATCCGAGGCCGAGACCGATGCCGCCGATCACGCCGGAGCCGAGCCACATCATCCAGAGCTGGTGGGTGATGATGCCGACGGCGGAGATCAGCAGCCCGCCGCACCAGCAGAGCGCCGAGACGAGGCCGGCCTTGCGCGGGCCGGAGCGCTCCAGCCAGCCGCCCCAGATCGCCGCGGAGGAGCCGAGCAGGACGAAGAACAGGGTGTACATCCAGCCGAGATCGGCGACCCGCCAGTCGCAGGTGGTGGTGGTGAGGGCGCTCAGGAGCGTGAGATCGGGGCAGGCGACCGATTTGGTGATGCCGAGAGATCGGGTCAGTGGCAGCCAGAACACGCTGAAGCCGTAGGCCATGCCGATGCACAAATGGATCGCCAGGGCGGCGGGTGGCACCAGCCAGCGGTTGAAGCCGGGTTTGGCGACGATGTGGTCACGGTCGAGCCAGGTTGTCTCGGTCATGCGTGTGCTCCCAGTTTTATTGGATTGGCGCGACGCGGGCCGCGCAGAATTTGAACTCCGGAATTTTGCCGAACGGGTCGAGCGCCGGGTTGGTCAGCAGATTGGCGGCGGCCTCGGCGTAGCAGAACGGGATGAACACCATGCCGTCCGGCACGTCGCGGTCCTCGCGGACGCGGATCTCGACCTCGCCGCGGCGGGTCTCGACGCGGGCCATGGCGCCGGCGCCGAGGCCAAGGCGCTTCAGTTCGCGCGGGGCGAGGAAAGCGACCGCCTCGGGTTCGATGCTGTCGAGCACGGCGGTGCGGCGGGTCATCGAGCCGGTGTGCCAGTGTTCCAGCACGCGGCCGGTGGAGAGCACCATGGGGTAGGCGTCGTCCGGCACCTCGTCGGGCGGCAGCACGTCGGCCGGCACGATATGGGCGCGGCCGGTGTCGGTGGGGAAGCCCTCGCGGAAGATGATGTCGTGGCCGGGGGTGCCCTCGGCCTCGGCGGGGTAGGTGACGGCGCCTTCGCGTTGCAGCCGCTCCCAGGTGATGTGGTGCAGGGAGGGCATCAGGCTGGCCATCTCGGTGAAGACGTCGCCCACCGAGGCGTGGCGCCAAGCGCAGCCGATCCGCGCGGCCATGTCCAGGATGATGTCGATGTCCTGGCGCGCCTGACCGGGCGGCGGCAGCACGGGGCGCGCGAGTTGCACCCGCCGGTCAGTGTTGGTGAAGGTGCCGGTTTTCTCGGCGAAGGCGGAGGCCGGCAGCACCACATCGGCATGGAAGGCGGTTTCGGTGAGGAACAGGTCCTGCACCACCAGATGCTCCAGCCCCGCCAGCGCCTCGCGGGCGTGGTTGAGGTCGGGGTCGGACATCGCGGGGTTTTCGCCCATGATGTACATGCCCTTGATCTTGCCCGCTTTTGCCGCGTTCATGATCTCCACCACGGTGAGCCCGCGCTCCGGGTCGAGCTTCATCCCCCAGGCCGCCTCGAAATGCCCGCGCAGGGCATCGAGGCCGACGCCCTGGTAGTCCGGGAAGAACATCGGCACCAGGCCGGCATCGGAGGCGCCCTGCACGTTGTTCTGGCCACGCAGCGGATGCAGCCCGGTCCCGGGGCGGCCGATCTGCCCGGTGGTGAGCGCGAGCGATATCAGGCAGCGGGCGTTGTCGGTGCCATGCACGTGCTGGCTGATGCCCATGCCCCAGAAGATGATTGAGGCGCGGGACTTGGCGTAGAGGCGGGCGACCTCGCGCAGGGTTTCGGCCTTGATGCCGCACACCGCTTCCATTTCCTCCGGCGGGAATGCGCGCACGCGGGCCTCAAGCTCGGCGTAGCCGTCCGTCCAGGTCTCGATGTACTGGCGATCGACCAGCCCCTCGGTGACGATGGTGTGCAGCATCGCGTTCAGCATCGCCACGTCGCTGCCCGGCTTGAAGGCGAGGTGATGCGTGGCGAGCCGGCTCAGCGACTGGCGGCGGGGGTCCATCACGATCAGCTTGGCGCCGCGCTGCTTCACCGCGTTCTTGATGAAGGTGGCGGCGACCGGGTGGTTCACCGCCGGGTTGGCGCCGATGATGATGATCACCTCAGCATCGAGCGCGGCCTCGAAGGGCGCCGAGACCGCGGCCGAATGCAGCCCCTCGAACAGCGCCGCCACCGAAGAGGCGTGGCACAGCCTTGTGCAGTGATCGACGTTGTTGGAGCCGAAGCCGGTGCGCACCAGCTTCTGGAACAGGTACGCCTCCTCATTGGAGCCCTTGGCCGAGCCGAACCCGGCCAGCGCCTTCGGGCCATGCTGGTCGCGAATGCGCGTGAGCCCGCCGGCGGCGCGTGTCATCGCCTCCTCCCAGGTCGCTTCGCGTAAATGCGTCCAGGGGTTGGCGGGGTCGACGTGGGAATGCGCATCCTTCGCCACCCCGTCGCGCCGGATCAGCGGCACGGTGAGGCGGTGGGGATGGTGGATGTAGTCGAACCCGAAGCGGCCCTTCACGCAAAGCCGCTTATGGTTGGCCGGCCCGTCGCGCCCCTCGGCGTAGACGATGCGATCGCCGGCGACCTTGTAGGAGACTTGGCAGCCCACCCCGCAATACGGGCACAGCGAATC
>CAIYPH010000608.1 GCA_903928045.1 uncultured Rhodospirillales bacterium | reverse complement strand
GTCAAGAACAAAATTCGAACAAAGGTAATTTATCAGGATTCATCCTTCGCCGGCCATAGGTCCTGGTGCTGCCGGAGCCATTCGACATAGGCGCCCACCCCCACCGCCAGCGAGACGGAGGGGGTGAAGCCGGTGTCAGCGGCGAGCCGGTTGCCCGCGAGCGGAGCGCGCAGCGCGGTGTAGCGCGTCCATGGCTCGGTGCCCGGCCCGAGATCGAGCACCGCCCCCGGGCAGGCGGCCCTCACCGCTGCGGCGACCGCTGCGGCGGGGAAATTCACGCCATGGCCGAGGTGATACATCCCGTGCCGCAGCGTTTCGGCCGCGACGGCCGCGAGCAGCCCGGCGGCGACGTCGCTGACATGGGTGAAGCTCGCGGCGAAGTCCCCGCCGCTCTCCTGGATCGCCTCACCGCGGAGGGCGCGCAACGCGAAGGAGGGGATCGGCCCCCGCGCTGGGGAAAGGCTGACCACCGGGGGACCGTAGACCCAGGATATCCGGATTGCGGCGGCGGAGAGCGCGAATTCCCGCCGGTACATCTCCACCATCTGTTCGGCCACCACCTTGGTGGTGCCGTAGACATTGCCGGGCTGCGGCGGCTCATCCTCCAGGATGGGTGTCACCAGGTCGGCGCGGCGCTGGAACACCGAGCCGGTGCTGACCAGCAGGAAGCGCCGCCAGCCATGAGCCTTCGCCGCATCAAGCAAAGCGACGGTGGCGCCGCAATTGGTGGCGAAGGCGGCTGGCGGATTGGGCCGGGCGTAGACCTCGTTGGAGATGGCGGCGGCATGGATGCAGGCATCGATCGGCGTCGCGGCGGCGAACGCCGCCACGGCGGTGGCATCATCGAGGTCGAGGTGATGCCAGGTGACGCCCGGCGCCTGGCCATCCGGCGGCGCCGTGCCGCGGTGCAGCGCGATCACCGCCAGCCCCTGGGCCGCGGCCTGCCGCACCAATTCCCGCCCGACATGCCCGGCCGCGCCGGTGATCAGCAGGGTCATCGCGCCCGCTCCCCTGTTGATATCCGCCCGCCGTGAGGCCATTGGCGCGCCCTGAAGGACTCGAACCTTCGACCCACAGCTTAGAAGGCTGTTGCTCTATCCACCTGAGCTAAGGGCGCGTCGGGGGAGAGTGTGCCATGAAACGCGATGGCCTTCGAGAGCGTCCTGGCGTGGTGTGCACGATCCATGCGCCTCGCGCATGCAAGAGTCCGCCCCGGCGGCGGCGCCTGATGCGTTGACCCACCGGTTGCGAGGTCTAGGCTGATGGCGAATACACGGGAGCCTCGAATTGCGCCATTTGACCATTGCCGCCTGTATCGGCGCCTGTATCGCCATTGCCGGCTGCGACGTCGTCGGCCCCAATTACACGGCCCCGGAGGCAAGTTTGCCGAAGGGGCTCAATCTGCCGGTGCCGACTGCCAAGCGCAGCGTTGCGGTGGCCGAGCAGGTCGATCCGATGTGGTGGAAGATTTTCGGTGATCCGCAGCTGACCGCGCTGGAGCAGCGGCTGTCCGAATCCAACCTCGACCTCCGGGTCGCCGCGACACGGCTGGCCCAGGCGCGGGCGCAACTCGGGTTCGTCTCGACCGCCGGCCTGCCGACGTCGCAGGTCAAGGGCTCCTACACCAACAGCAATGGCAGCGCGCTCGGGCCGAGTGCGCTGCCGGTGCATAGTTCGGCCAGCGCGCCTGGCGCCGGGCAATCGCATGTGCTGCCGAATTCCGACCTGTTTCTGCCGCATGACGTGTTCCAGTACGGGTTCGATGTCGGCTGGGAGGTCGATTTATGGGGCCGGGTGGCGCGGCTGATCGAGTCCAGCACCGCCCAGGTGCAGGCCAGCGAATATGCCCGCCACGAGATCGAGGTGACGGCCAGTGCCGAATTGGCGCGGGACTACGTGATGCTGCGGGGGATCCAGCTCAAGCTCAAGATCGCCCGCGACAGCCTCGCTGCGGCCAATAAGAGCCTGGCCCTGACCCGCGACCGCGCCGCCGGCGGGGTGACGACCGATCTCGACGTCGCCAATGCCGCCGCCACGGTAGAGACCATCGCGGCGAGCCTGCCGGCGTTCGAGGCACGGCGGGATGAATTGGCCAATGCGATTGCGTTTCTGCTGGGCGCGCAGCCGCGCGCGCTGGAGGCCGAGCTTGCCGCGCCGCGCGCGGTTCCGCCGGTGCCGCCGCGGGTGCCGGTCGGCATTCCCTCCGAACTTGCCCTGCGCCGGCCGGATATAAGGCGCGCCGAGGCGCAGCTTCATGCCGCCACCGCCGATATCGGGGTCGCCACGGCGGATTTCTACCCGCGCGTGGTGCTGGCCGGCTCGGGGGCGATGCAGGCGCTGCAATTCCATGACCTCTTCAACTCCCTGGCCGCCACCTATTCGTTCGGGCCGAGCATCTCGCTGCCAATCTTCGATGGCGGGCGGGTGAAGCGGACGGTCGAATTGCGCGAGGCGCAGCAGAAGGAGGCGGCGGTGGTCTGGCAGCGCACCGTGCTGGTGGCGCTGCATGACGTGGATAATGCGCTGACCAGCTACGATGCCGAGCAACGCCGCCACGACCGGCTGGAGGCGGCGGCGGCGGCCAACCGGCGCGCGCTCGCGCTGGCGCGGTCACGCTATGAACAGGGGGTGGCTGACTTCCTGCAGGTGCTGGTGGCCGAGCGCGCGCTGCTAGCCGCCGAGCAGGATCTGGCGGACAGCCAGACCACGATCAGCACCAACCTGGTGCAGCTTTATAAGGCGCTCGGCGGCGGTTGGGACAGCGCCGCGGCCCCGTGATCGGGTTTACATCGCCTTAACGGCCGGCATGGTCGAACTCCCGGGATATCAGGGGATTCCCATGCCTGCCGACTCCACCGACCGCCGCATCGCCATCGCGCTGTTCGCTGCCCTGTGGGCAACCTATGCCCTGATCGGGCCCGGCTTCATGGTGCTGAACCCCAATACGGTCAGCCGGATGGGCTACATCTTCGCGCTGCTGCACGAGCATGTTGCCAATATCGACACGCTGTCCGCATTCACGGTCGACAAGGCCGAGCTGGCCGGACATTTCTATATGGACAAGGCGCCGGGCCTGTCGCTGCTCGCTTTGCCCGTGGTCGCCATGTACGACGGGCTGGTCACGCTGACCGGCGGCTCCACCGTGCTGGTCGTCGATGGCAACCTCTCGCTGCACTACATTCTCGCGAGCACCCTGGCGGTGCTGATGACGACGGCGCCGCTGACGGCCGCCGGTGGCGGGGCAGTGTTCGTCGCGGCGCGGCGTTTCGGCGCGACACGGGTGGCGGCGGGGTTTGCGTCCGTGCTGTTCGGCCTGTGCACGCCGGCTTTCGGCTGGGCGACGGCATTTTTCGGCCATGCCGCGGCCGCGGGCTGCTTGATGCTCGGGGTCGTCGCGGTGCTGGCGGCCTCTGACCGCGCCGGCACGCCGCACCCGCTACGCGCTGGTGTGCTCGCCGGCGCCGTGCTGGCGCTGTCGGTGGTGATCGAGTTCCCGACCGCGCTGGCGGCGGGGCTGATCGGGATGATGGGCGTGGTGCGCCTCCTGCGGCGCGGCGCGCTGGGCTACACGCTGCGGTGCCTTGCCGGCGTGGCGCTTGGTGCGGCGATCGCTGGCCTGCCGCTGCTGATCTACAATGCGATGGTATTCGGCGCGCCGTTTGCACTGGGTTATGGCCATGTCGTCGGGTTCGAGGGGATGCAGCGGGGCTTTTTCGGCATCGCATTGCCCGACCCCGCGGTGGCCGCCGCCCTGCTGCTCGGAAGCAAGCGTGGGTTGCTGTGGGTCTCACCGGTGCTGGCGCTGGCGCCGGTGGCGTGGTGGGCGGCGCGGAACTGGGCGCCGGAGGTGCTGGTCTGCGTGATCGGCATTCCCCTCGCACTCCTGGCGATCAATGCCGGCTACGCCTATTGGGACGGAGGCGCCTCGACCGGGCCGCGCCATCTGGTGCCGGCGCTGCCGTTCCTGGTGCTCGCCTTCGCGCCGCTGTGGGATCGCTCGAGGACAGCCGGTCGTGCGATACTGGTGACGCTGGCAGTGGCGAGCCTGGCGATCTCCGTGCTGTGCGCGGTGACCGCGATGGGGGCGCCGGTGTGGGAGGACAACCCGCTGCCGGATTATATCTGGCCACGCTTTCTCAGCGGCGACACCCACAGCCTGCTGGCACTGACGGGGGATGCAGGGCATCGCTGGCTGATCCTGCTGGCACTACCGTGGATCGTCGCGGCACGAATTTGTAGGCTTGCCTCGACTCGTCCCCCCGTTGCAGCCGCGGCGGTGACCCCTTAGGGTCCGCCCTCCACGCGGGAGGGCGGTATGGCGAACGAGGAGGGACGAATCGCGCGGCGGGCCATGCTCGCGTCGCTGCTGCTGGCCTTGCCTTCTCCGATGGCCATGGCGCAGGAGGGGTTGCCGGCGCCTCGGGTGCGCCCGCCGCCCAAGCATGAGACGGTGCCGCCGTCGCCGGGTAGGAGTTACGAATGGGCCGGCGGGTTCTGGCGCTGGACCGGCTCGCACTTCATCTGGATCAAGGGACGCTACAAGGCGCATCGGCCGTGGTCCTACCGATGGGTGAAGGGCCACGTGGAGGGTAGTGGAGGGCTCGAGAAATGGGTCGCCGGATATTACGGGCAGCCCGGGCTGAACCATCCCAAGCCACGCTGAGTTGCTACTGGATCGCCCCGAACGTCAGCCCGCGGACCATGTAGCGTTGCAGCCAGGTGAACACCGCCGCCACCGGCACGGTCGCAGCCAGGGTCGCCGCCATCACCTGGTTCCATTCCACCGAGTAGCGCCCGGCGACCAGGTTCACCACCTGGAGCGTGACGGTCTGACGATCGACGTCGCGCAGCAGGGTCAGCGCCACTGCGAACTCGTTCCAAGCGGCGACGAAGGCAACAATCCCCGTAACGGAGATCGCCGGCAGCGCCAGCGGCAGGAAGATGGAGCGGATGGCGCGCAACCGCGTGCAACCATCCATCCACGCCGCCTCCTCGATCTCCCGGGGAATGGCGGCGAAATAGGACGAGAGCATCCACACCGCAAAGGTCATCTGGAACCCGGCATAGGGGATGATGATACCAATCCGCGTATTCACCAGCGTGCCATCGCCCCAGGGTATCGAGGCCATCAGGCGAAACAACCCGAGCACCAGCAGGATCGGCGAGAGCATCTGCACCACCAGCAGAAACTGGCGATAGGCGCCGGCGAGGCGAAACTGCATCCGCGCCAGCGCATAGGCCGCCGGCACCGCCACCACCAGCGTGCACAGCGTCGATTCCACCGCGATCTCGATGGAGTTGCGCAAGGCGAGCGCGAAGCGGGTGGCGTTCCACATTTCGCCGAACGCGTCGAAGGACGGGCGCTGCGGCAGGAAGCGCGGCGGATAGGTGAAGATCTCACTCAGCGGCTTCAGCGCGGTGACCAGCATCACCATGAAGGGGAACAGGCTGATCAGCACCAACGGCGACAGCGCCAGCCAGCACAGCAGGGAGAGGCGCGCCCGCTTCATGCCCGCTCCCGCCCCTGCATGCGCAGATAGAGGAGGGTGAAGCTGAACACGATCACCAGCATGATCAGCGAAATCGCCGCCGCCGGGCCGGGGCGGCCGAGGCGGAAGGCGAGGTCATACAAATAGGTGATCAGGATGTGCGTGGTATCGTTCGGCCCGCCCTGCGTCATGATCCAGATAATCGGGAACGAGTTGAACACGTGGATCATGTTGAGGATCATCGCGATGCCGATGAAGCTCTTCAGCAGGGGCAAAGTCAGCATGCGGAACTGCATCCAAGGCCCCGCCCCGTCGATCCGCGCCGCCTCATAGATATCCCCGGGGATGGACGACAACCCGCCCAGCAAGACGGTGGTGGTGAAGGGGATCGAGACCACGATCCCAATGGCGATCTCGATCGGAAACGCCGTCTCCGGCCGCGCCATCCAGGCCAACCCGCGCGGCAAGGCGCCAATCGCAGTCAAGAAGGTGTTCACCACCCCATAATCCGCGTTGAACGCCCAGAGCCACACGATCGAGGCCATCGACAGCGAGACGGACCACGGCAGCATCACGATGGTCCGCGCCAACCCCCGCCCGGCGAAATCGAGGTTCAGCACCACCGCGACGGGGATAGAGATCACCCTGGTCCCGCCGACCACGAAGCCGGTCCAGATCAGGGTGCGCCACAGCGAGGCCTGAAACGTCGCATCCGCCAGCACATTGGCAAAATTGCCCCAGCCGGTGAAGGCGCGGATCATCCCGAAGCGCGACACCTCATGCAGCGATAGCCGCACGATCTCGTAGAGCGGATACCCCACCACGAAGGCCGCGAGCACCAGGCTCGGGCCGATCATGGCGATGACGGGGAAGGGGAGAGCGGCGACCCCGCCGCGACCCCGCATTACTTGCCGAGCGCCGCGTTGGCCTCGGTCTCCGCCTTCTTCAGCGCCGCCTCGGGCGTGGCCGAGCCGAGATAGACGGATTGCGCGGCGTTGGTGACGGCCTTGGCGGTGTCCTCCCAGCCCGTCACGGTCGGCGCGAAATGCGCGTTGGGCAGCAGGTTCACGAAGGTCTGCAACCGCTCATTCCCGGTGAAATACGGGTCCGCCGCCTCGGCCTTGGTGGTCGGCAGGAAGCCCTCGGCCTTGGTGAACTCGATGCGCGGCCCGGCGGTGAACAGGAAGTCGAGGAACTTCCAGGCGGTGGCCTTCACCTTGGAATTCTTGAACATCACCACACTGTCGGTCACCGCGTAGGTCGCGTTGGTCGTGCCGGTGGGGACGGGGGCGATGCCGTATTCGAGGGTGGGCACTTCCTTGGCGATCTGGTTGATCAGGAAGGGCGCGGTGATCACCATGCCCAGGCGGCCCTGCTTGAACAGGTTCTGCAAATCCGTGCGGTCATAGTCGGTCACGCCCGGCTGGCTCAGCCCGCGATCGACGATCGACTTGTAGAGGGTCAGGGCTTTCACCCCGGCCGGCGAGTTGAAGGCCGCCTTGATGTCCGGGCTCACCACCGTGCCGCCATAGCTCCACAGCGCGTAGTAGAGGTAGACGTCCACCTCGGTGCCCTTGCCCTGCACGCCGAAGCCATTGCCACCGGCCGCCTTGATCTTCTCAGCCGCGGCGACCACCTCGTCCCAGGTCTTCGGCCCCGTGGGGAAGCCGGCCGCGGTCAGCTTCGCCTTGTTGTAGTAGAGCCCGCGCGCGGAGGCGGCGATCGGCAGGCCGTAGGTCTTGGCCTTGATCTGCGAGGGATTGAGGAATGTGCCGATGAAGCGGTTCTTGAAATCGGCGTTCATGTAGCCGTCGAGTGGCTCCACCAGATCGTCGCGCACGAAATCAAGCAGCCAGCGCGTGCCGAT
>CAIYPH010000607.1 GCA_903928045.1 uncultured Rhodospirillales bacterium | reverse complement strand
CTCGTCGGCGTCGCGACGTGGAGCCTGGTGTCGCAGGACACCAAGCGCCAGACCCTGGCGAGCGGGACAACTCGCGCCCTCGATGGGCTCAACATCTACGACCAGCAATTCTTCGCCATCGACATGGAATCCGAAGCGGTGCAGCGCCGCCTGGCCGGGCAGGTTGCCGAGCAGATGACCTTGCAGCTCGCCGCCTGGTTCAACCGCCACGCCGCGACCGAGTAGGGCGATGAAGCTCGAAGCGCGCCAGATCGAAGGGTTCCTGCGCGACCCCGGATCGGTCAGCGCCGTTCTGCTGGCCGGCGAGGATAGCGGGATGATCCGCGAACGGGCCCGTCGCCTGGTGATCGCGGTCGCCGGGTCAACCGACGACCCGTTCCGCGTGGTGGAACTCGACCGCGAACACGCCTCGTCCATCGCGGACGAGATGGCCTCGATGTCGCTCACCGGGGGGCGGCGCGTGGTGCGCGTGCGCGAGGTGACCGACGCGATGCTGTCTCACATCACGCCGGTACTGGAGGGCAAGCCGGCGGGGTTCCTGATCCTCGAGGCGCCGGGTCTCGCCAGCCGCAGCAAACTGCGCGCCGCGTTGGAGAAGGCCCCCGGTGGGGTGGCGATCATCTGCTACCCCCTCGAAGGGCGCGCGCTGGAGACCGAGATTCGCGCGATGCTGACCGAGCTGAAGGTGGGGGTGGACGCCGAGGCGCTGCGCTTCCTCGCCGACCACCTCGGCGCCGACCAGTCATTGACCCGAGGCGAGATCGAGAAGCTCGCCCTCTATGTGGGCGAGGGAAAGCAGGTCGACCTGGCGGCGGCGCAAACCTGCGTCGGCGACATGGCCGGATTGTCGCTGGAGGACGCGCTGTTCAGCGCCACCGCCGGCGACGTGCCCGCGGCCGATCGGGCGCTTGAACTCGCGCTGGCGGAAGGTTCGGCGCCGGTGGCGGTGTTGCGGGCGGCGTTGATGCATATGCAGAAGCTGCAACGCGCCCGGGCCGCGATGAGCGACGGGCTATCGGCGGGCGAGGCGGCGAAGGCGATGCGGCCGCCGTTGTTCTTCCGCCGCGAGCCGGTGTTCGTCCAGGCGCTCAACTTGTGGCCGCCGGCCGCGATCGAGCAGGCCTGCACGCGGCTGTGGGAGGCGGAGCGGGCGTGCAAGCGAACGGGGACGCCGGCGGAGACCGTTTGTCGCAGTGCGGTGATGGGGCTGGCGCAGCGGAGTGCGGTGAGTAGGCGGCGTTAGGGAAGCGGTTCTTTTTGTGAACAAAAAGAACCAAAAAAACTTTCTGTTCCATCCATGCCTTTGGCGCACTCTCTCGGCATGGTTGGTAGCGGTACGCGGCAATCGGATAAAAGTTTTTTGCTCCTTTTTTTCAAAAAAGGAGTGCTTTCTTCACTTCCCGGCAATACGCGCAAACATGCGCCGATACAGCTCCACCGGCTCGGAACAATCCCGGATCCACAGGCAGTTGCGCGGGCGATCGGTGCGGTGCCACCAGTCCACCACGGTGGCGCCACGGGTCAGCTCCGAATTGGTTTCAATCTCGACGTTGCACTGCCGACCGGCGAACAGCTCGGGCCAGAGCAGCCAGGCCATCGCCAGGGCGTCGTGCAAAGGGCGGGTGGCGGTGCCGTATTTTCGGTTTCCGTTGGCCTGGAAGAATTCCATCATCCCCGCGCAGGCGGCGCCGATCGGGGTGCCGAGGGCGCGGAAATCGGCGATCCAGCTTGCCGGCGTCAGGGTGCGGTTGGTGCAGTCGATTGGCATGGCGGTGAGTTCGATGCCGGCGCCGAAGACGATGGCGGCCGCCTCCGGATCGACCAGGATGTTGAACTCCGCCGCCGGCGCGTAGTTGCCGCCCTCGAAGAAGCCGCCGCCCATCACCACGATGCGGCGGATGCGATCGGCGAGATGGGGCGCGCGGCGCAGCAGCACGGCGATGTTGGTCTCGGGGCCGAGGACGAGGAAGGTGATGGAGGCGGGCTCCGCGGCCTCCAGCGTGCGGAGCATGAAATCGAGGGCGTGCTCCGCTTCATGCAGGCGGGCCGGCGGCGGCCAGTCATAGCCGTCAATGCCGCTGTCGCCGTGAATGTCCGCCGCATGCATCGGCGCGCGCAGCAGTGGACGCTCGGCGCCGGCGAAGACCGCGACTTCCGGGCGGCCGGCCAGCTCCACCACGCGGCGCGCATTGGCGGTGGTCACCGCAAGGGGCACGTTCCCGGCGACCGTGGTGAGGCCGAGCACGTCGAACTCCGGTGATGCCAAGGCGAGGAGAATGGCGAAGGCGTCGTCGTGGCCGGGGTCGGTGTCGATGATGAGCTTTTCGGGCACGCGTCTGCTCCAGGGGAAGGGAAGGATGTTTTTTCTGTGAACAAAAAGAACACCTTAACGTCACTGAGACGGCGCGGGATCAATCGGCTTGATCTCCGGCACGTCCCCGGCGGGTGCCGGTTCGAGTGCGACTTTGAGGATGAGATCGGCGGACATGCGGCGCTGGAACACCAGGCTGCTGTCGTTTTGCATGAGTTGCACGCCTTGGCGCTGGGACTCCGCGACGGCTGGTCCGGTGAGGGTGTAGCGCAGGGTGGCGTTGAAGCGCTGGTCGGATTTGACCTGGAGGAAGAGCGGGCCGACGAAGCCTTTTTCGAATTCGATCACCTTGGTGACTTCCTCGCCGAAGGATTGGAGGCCGAAATAGGCGCCCTTTGGCACGATGGTGATGGCGACGAGGAAGCCGACTGGTTTGCCGTCGACGTCGAAATGGGTGAATTGCTCGCAGCCGGACTGGGTGCAGGCGAATTCCTGCGGGTTTCCGATCAGGGTGCCGGTTTTGTCGATCTGGAACAGGGTGACGCGCCAGGGGTGCTTGCCGGTGGTGAGGGGCGCGCGCGGGGCGGGGGCGGGCAGTTGGGCGGCGGCGATGTGCGGCGCCATGGCGAGCAGCAGCAGCACCAGCAGCCGGAGCATCGGGCTCACGCCGCGTCCGCGGCCCGGCGGCGGCGCGGGCGGGGCTGCACGGCGGCGGTCTCGGGCCCGGCTTCGTCCGGGCTGTCGAGCGCGTTCAGCAGGGCCGCGCGCAATTGGGCGAGTTTGCGCTCGTTTTCGACCTTCAGGCCGAAGACGTCCTTGACGTAGAAGACGTCGACCGCGCGCATGCCGTAGGTGGTGACGTGGGCGGAGGCGATTTGCAGGCCCTGTTCGCTGATGGCCGCGGTGACGTCATGCAGCAGGCCCGGGCGGTCGCGGCCGTTGACCTCGAGCACGGTGTAGGTGTTGGAGGCGTGGTTATCGACCACCACGCGCGGCGGCACATTCATCGCCCGCATGCGGCGGCCGAGCAGCATTTTCGAGGCTTTCTTGATTTCGGCGGCGAGGCGGATGCGGCCGGAGAGGGCCTGTTCGATCAGCACGTAGAGGCGGGCCAGGCGGTGCGGCGCGTCGAAGGCGCCGCCGGCGGCGTCCTGCACCCAGAAGGTATCGAGCGCCATGCCGTTGGTCAGCGTATGGATGCGGGCATCGACGATGGAGGCGCCGGCGACGGCGAGCGCGCCGGCGATGCGGCTGAACAGGCCGGCGTGGTCGGCGGCGTAGACCGTCACCTCGGTGACCGCGCGGGCGGGCAGCGGCTGGGTGACCACGGTCAGCGGCGCCGAGCGGGCCTCGGCGTCGCGGATCATATGGGCGTGGCGGGCATGGGTCTCGGGGTCGAAGGAGAGCCAGTAGCCGGGGTAGCCGAGGGCGAGGAAGCGGTCGGTGTCCTCCTTGGCCCAGCCTTCGAGCATCATGGAAGCGGCCTCGCGGGCGCGGGCGACCCGCATGTCGCGCTCGGTGGTGGAGAGGCCGCCGGCCAGCACCTCGGCGACGCGGGCGTAGAGCTCGCGCAGCAGGGTGGCCTTCCAGCCGTTCCACACCTTGGGCGAGACGGCTCGCATGTCGGCGACGGTGAGGACCAGCAGCAGGCGGAGGCGTTCGGGGGACTGGATGACCTCGGAGAGGTCGAGGATGGTTTTGGGGTCGTCGATGTCGCGCTTGAAGGCGGTGGTGCTGAGCAGGAGGTGGTGCAGCACCAGCCAGGAGACCATCTCGGTCTCCTCGGCGGAGAGACCGAGGGCGGGGCCGATTTCGAGCGCGAGTTCGGCGCCGAGCTCGGAGTGGTCGCCGCCGCGGCCCTTGCAGATGTCGTGCATCAGCATCGCGACGTAGAGGGCGCGGCGGGATTGCAGATGATCGACCAGGCCGGAGGCGACCGGGGCGACCTCGGCGAGTTCGCCGCGTTCGAGCCCGTTCAGCACGCGGATGGCCTCGATGGTGTGCTCGTCGACGGTGAAGATGTGATAGGTGTCGAACTGCATCTGGCCGACGATGCGGGCCCAGTCCGGGATCATGCGGCCGATTATGCCGGTTTCGTTGAGCACCTTCATCCACACCGCGCCATCGGCCCGGTTGTGCTCGGAATCGCGGCCGCACAGGAGATCGAGGAAGATCGCCGCGGCCTCCTTGTCGCCGCGCAGCGCGACCGCGGAGCGCTCGTTGCGGATCAGCGCGCGCAGGGCGAGCGGATGCAGCTTGAGGCCGCGATCGCGCGCGATTTGCAGGAGCCGCAGCATGCGGATCGGCTCGTCATGGAAGCTTTGCGAGGTCGCCGGCATCAGCTTGCCGTCGGCGAGCAGGAAGCCGGCCTTGACCAGGGCCGCGTCGGCATCCACCGCCTGGGCCGGCGGGCCGAGGGCGGCGCGCTCGATGGCGGGTTCCAGCACCTGGGAGAGGCGGATGACCTCGCGGGCGGTGAGGAAGTAGTGGCGCATGAAGCGCTCGACGCCGTCCTGCCGGCCGTGGCGGGTGTAGCCCATGCGGGCGCCGACGACGGGCTGGAGGTCGAAGGTCAGGCGCTCCTCGGCGCGGCCGGCGACGTAGTGGAGGTGGAAGCGCAGCGACCACAGGAAATCCCACGAGCGGAGCGCGAGCCGCGCCTCGGTGGTGGTGATGATGCCGCCGGCCGGGCCGTCGGGGTCGGCGAGTTCCAGCATGGTGCTGGTGCTGAAGACGTAGCGCGACATCCAGTAGAGGGTTTGCAGGTCCCGCAGCCCGCCGCGGCCTTCCTTGATGTTGGGCTCGACGACGAAGGCGCTGTCGCCGAAGCGGCGGTGGCGCACGTCGCGCTCGGCCTTTTTGGCGGCGATGTAGCGGGCGGCGCCGGCTTCGGTGCAGGCGGCGCGGAAGCGGGTGCGGAAATCCTCGAACAGCGGCGTCTCGCCGGCCAAAGGGCGGGCATCGAGCAGCGAGGTGCGGATGGTGGCATCGCCATTGGCCTCGCGCAGGCAATCCGGCACCGAGCGGGTGGCGTGGCCGACCTTGAGGCCGAGATCCCACAGGAAATAGAGGATGAATTCGATCGCCCAGAGGTCGGGCGGGGTTGGGGCCTCATGGGTGATGAACAGCAGGTCGATGTCGCTGAAGGGGGCCAGCACGCCGCGGCCGTAGCCGCCGGTGGCGGCCATGGCGAGGCGCACCCGCCCGCCATTGGCGGTGCTGGTGTCGCAGGCATAGGTGTAGAGCTCGCCGAGCATGCCATCCATCAGGCTGGCGAGCAGCCGGGCGGCCTTGAGGCCGGAGAGATTGCCCTGCTCGAAGGCGTCGCGCACCAGCGACTGGATACGGCCGAGATGGCGGCGGAAGGCGCCGAGCGCAGCCTCGCGCGGGATCGGGCCGTCATCCCCGGAGGTTGGCCCCTGGATGAGGTTGATGAGCGCCGAGCGGAGCTGGGCGGTGGCCTGGAGCGGGTCAGACGGGAGGGGTTGCGGGGACAGCATCGCGGCGATGTTACGGGCTAGGCGGGCAGCGCGCCAAGCAGCAATCCATGCAATCTTCACATGCGGCTCGCCGGCCAGGGGGACAGAAGGCGATGCGTAGTTTCCGATCCTGACGCCGCCGCGGCCGGGAGGCCTAGGGTGATGCTGGCAGACGCGATCACCCGGCGCCGTGTGGCATCACCCCCATGCACGGCCAGCGCCAATCCGGGCCATCGCCTGCCTTCGCCACCGGCCCCGACGATCGATCGCGTTCCCGCGGTCGCGCGGGCTCGTCTTCAGAAGGAATACCCGCCATGCGCGTGCTCAACCGCCTCCTGCCTCTCCTGCTCGGATGCACCGCATTGGCGCTTCCGCTCGCAGCCCGCGCGCAGATCAGCGTCGGCCTGTCGGTCGAGCTGGCGCCGCCGATGCTGCCGGAGTACGACCAGCCGCCGATGCCGGGGGATGGCTATATCTGGACGCCCGGCAACTGGCTGTACGGCGATGACGGCTATTACTGGGTGCCCGGCACCTGGGTGCGGCCGCCCTCAATCGGCTTGCTGTGGACGCCGGGATACTGGGGCTGGAACGCCGGGTTCTATGTGTGGAACCGGCCATACTGGGGGCCGCATGTCGGCTTCTACGGCGGCATCAACTACGGCTACGGCTATGGCGGCGACGGCTATGACGGCGGGCGCTGGAACAACGGGGCCTTCGCCTATAACCGATCGGTCAACAACTTCGGTTCGACCCACGTCACCAACGTCTACAACCAGACGGTGGTGAACCACACCACAGTCAATCATACGAGTTTCAACGGCGGCACGGGCGGGGTTGCGCTGCGGCCGAGCCGGCAGCAGGTGACGTTCGAGCACGAGCAGCATGTGGCGCCGACGCCGGTCCAGGCCGAGCATTTCCAGGCGGCAGCGGCCAATCCGGGGTTGCGGGCCACGGCCAATAGCGGCCATCCCGCCATTGCCGCCACCAGCAAGCCGGCCGATTTCAGCGGCCCCGGCGTGGTGGGTGCTCGCGGTGGTCCGCGCCCGGCAGCACCAGGCCCGGCGATCGCCGGCAGTCCCGGGGCGCCGGCTTTGAGCCCGCCCGCCGCCCAGGCCGCACCTGGCCGGGCGCCGGGGGCTCCGGGGCCGGCCATCGTCGCGCATCCCGGCGGCCCGGCGGGTGGTGCTCCGGCGCTGCCCGCACCGAACGCG
>CAIYPH010000606.1 GCA_903928045.1 uncultured Rhodospirillales bacterium | reverse complement strand
CCCGCGCCGCCGCCGCAGCGCACGGACGGGCGAAATCCGTCCGCCCCACACCGCCAGCCCGCGCAAACCGCGCCGCCCCCCCACCGCCGGGTCCCCCGCATCGCGCCCTGCTGCCGCGCCCCGAGGGCCGGGGCGTGCGCAAAGCCCTGCAAGCGCCCATCCCATGCCCGATCTCGGCCCCGTCTCGCGCAAACAGCGAAGACGAACGGGCACTTTAAGCGCACGGGAGAATTGCGCCTATTTTGTTACGATTAGTTACTGAAATAGCAAAACCGCCAAACACCCCGGCACGCCCACCTCCCCAAAGCCAACGGGACAAAAAGTTTTTGCTTCTTTTTTCAAAAAGAAGCGCTTTCCTTACACCAGACAAAACCCAAGGGGAGACTCGCCATGCGTGCCGCCATTTTCCGCAAGGACCGCATCATCGTCGACGACATGCCAACACCCGCCCCCAAGCCGGGCCAGGTACTCGTCAAGACCTTATGCTGCGGTATTTGCGGCTCGGACCTCCACGCCGCCAAATTCCCCCGCGCCTTCGCCGACGTCGCCCGCCGCTCCGGCGGCCGCTTCGCCATGGACCCCGACCGCGACATCGTCATGGGCCATGAGTTCTGCTGCGAAATTGTCGAGCATGGCCAGGGCAATGCCGGCGCGCTGAAGCCGGGCACGCGGGTAGTCTCCATGCCGCTCACCGTCGATGGCCGCGCGGTGCAGGGGATCAGCTACAACCCCGAGGCCCCCGGCGCCTATGCCGAGTATTTCACCTTGGCCGAACGCATGCTGCTGCCGGTGCCCAACGGCTTATCGGCCGAAGCGGCCTCGATGACCGAGACCATGGCGGTCGGCTGGCACGCCGTCGAGCATGCCCGCCTCACCAAGGAGGACGTGCCTTTGGTCATCGGCTGCGGCCCGGTCGGGCTCGCGGTGATCGCCGGGCTCAAGATCAAGGGCATCGGCCCGATCATCGCCGCCGATTTCTCCCCCGCCCGCCGCGCGCTGGCGGAGAAGATGGGGGCGGACATCGTAGTCGATCCCGCGGCGACCTCCCCCTACAAGCGCTGGAGCGAAGTCGCCACCCCCGCCGGTTTCACCGGCGATCGCTACGAGATGCTGTTCGGCAATGCCCTCAAGCGCCGTCCGGCGGTGCTGTTCGAATGCGTGGGCGTGCCTGGCGTGATCCAGCAGATGATGCTCGGCGCCCCGGAATGGGCCCGCATCGTCGTCGTCGGCGTCTGCATGGAGACCGACAGTTTCGAGCCCTTCTTCGGTATTGTCCGGCAATTGAACGTGCAGTTCGTGCTGGCCTACAGCCCCAAGGAATTCGCCGACAGCCTGCACCACATCGCCGAGGGGTTGATCGACGTCACCCCCCTGATCACCGGCAAAGTCGGCCTCGACGGCGTCGCCCAGGCCTTCCAGGACCTCGGAAACCCCGAGAAACACGCGAAAATCCTGGTCGAACCCTGGCGCTGACGCGCGCCTAGCGGGCTGCCACCACCAGCGGCCGCACCGGCGGAAAGGAGGATGCGAAGGGATCACGCGGCGCCGCCGGTGCCGCGTTCCATACCCGAATGCCCATGGCCTGCGAGGCCACCTGCCACACCACCGCCTTGCCACCGGCCGCGGTGGGCGGCGGGCCGGCATGCACCACGGGAAGCATCGCCCCCCCGGCCGGCGGGAGCGTCACCGCGGCCATTGTCCCCGCCCGCGGCGCATCGGACCAGGCGGCGAGTACGCGGGCGCGATAGGCATCCCCCTTGCCCGCGCTGGCCGAGTGATAGCCACCGATCGCCGCGTCCCAGGACCCGGCGCGGTTGCGCAAATCGGTCAAAAACCGCGCGGCATAAGCCGCATTGCTGCGCGGATCGAAAGCGTCATCAAGGGAGGTGAAGGCGCCGGGATGATAGGAGAGGTTGATCTGAAAACACCCGACGTCGATCGAGCGGATCCCGTGGGACTGCAACGTCGCCACCGCGACCATCGCCTCCTGCTTGCTGGAAAAATGCTGCCCCCGCCCAGCGGCGTTGATGGTCCATGGCCAGGCGAGGCTCCCCCCCGGCACGGACCGCCCACTCTCGACCCGGCCGATGGCGGCCAGCATCCCGGCCGGCAGGTTCCAGTCCCGCTCCGCCTCGCCGGCCGCCTCCTGGCAGCTCGGCGCCGCCTGCTCGGCCCGCCCCACCGCCGGCCAAACCGCAGCCAACGCCAGGGCGGCGCCGAAGGCAAGCCGAAAGGGGGTTCGCTGTGGTGACATGCAGGCACTCCGCCCGCGGAGCGCAGAATCGCGACGCGGCCGACCAGAAGTGCCGCAGTCAGCGTCAGGGTTGCGTTAAGCCGGCCGCACCGCCAGCAATTCGCGGTCACCCGCGATGGCGTAGCCCTGGCCGCGCACCGAGACGATGACACTCAACGCGATGTTATCGGCGAAGAGTTTGCGGCGCAAACCGAGGATCAACTGGTCAACCCCGCGATCCGCGACATGGAAGGCCCGGCGCAAGGCGTGGCTGCAGATCTTCTCGCGCGATACCGGCTCCGGCATCGCCTCGACGAGTTGCTCGAGCGCGGAGAATTCGGCGGAGGTCAGATGGATCGGCGTTTGCTGCGCGCTCATCGCGGTGCGCCGACGGAGATCAACCCGGGTCGAGCCAAGCATGATCTCGGTCGCTGGCGCCACCGCCTGCTGCGGCTCCGCCACGATCGGCGCCTGTACCACGGCGGCGCGGGCCGCGCGACGATGCACGGCGCGAATACGGGCCAGCAGTTCACGCAGCGGGACCGGCTTCGTCACATAGTCGTCGGCACCCTGCTCGATACCGACGATCCGCTCGATCTCGTCGGACCGGCCGGACACCACGATCACCCCGCAATCCTGCTGGGCGGCGAATTTCTTCACGAGCTGACTGCCATCAACGTCGGGCAGCGTGAGGTCGACCAGCACGATATCCGGCTTGGCGCTCTCCTTGAGCTGGATCGCCTCCGCCCCGTTGCGCGCCCAATCGACCTTGATGCCGTTGCGCTCGATATAACGCCGGATGGTCGATGCGACGTCGGGGTCATCCTCGACGAGCAACACCGACGGCTCCTTCAGGAGGTCCGAGTCAACGTTCGCGGTGAGGCCAGATGAACTCATGGACTACACATTAACATGGTTGAGCGGCGCCGCGCAAATATCTGTTATTAACAATTTTCACGTCGTCTCGATATCGCGAACCCGTGAGTGATATCGTCATCGGTTCTCAGCGAACCTCCGCGCTATCGAGCCGCGCGCGGACCATGCTGGCGAGGCTGGCACGGCGAAACGGCTTGAGCAGCAGGTTGACATGGGGGTCGAGGCGCGACTTGTGGATGTCGATATTCTCGACATAGCCGGACATATATATCACCGGCACCCCCGGCACTTTCTTCAACACGTGCTCCGCAACCGCCAGCCCGTCCATGCCATTGGGCAAAAGCACGTCGGTTAACAGCAGATCCGGCCGCAGGCCACGCTCGATCAAGCCCATCGCTTCACCGCCATCGGAGGCGCTGATCACCTCGTAGCCCAGGCTGGTCAGCACGTTCTGAGTATAACCGCGGACCATTTCCGAGTCCTCGACCACCAGGATCCGCTCGCCATGCGCCTGAGGCACCGGCGGCTCCTCGGCCGGGCGCACCGGCACGGGTGCCGGTGGAGGCGGCGCGTCCGAGCGCGCCTGTTCACCCAGGCCAGGCAGATAAACACGAACTGTGGTGCCGCGCCCTTCGTCGCTGACGATCCGGACATGGCCGCCGGATTGGCTGACATATCCATAGACCATCGCCAGCCCAAGCCCGGTGCCCCGCCCCGCTGGCTTGGTAGTGAAGAAGGGCTCGAACACCTTGCCCAGCAGATCCCGCGGGATGCCGGTGCCGTTATCGGTCACGGAGATGACCACGTAATTGCCGGGGCGCAGTTCGCCCCATTGGTCGATGTCGGTCTTGCGGATGACGATATTATTGGCGTCGATCACCAGCCGCCCGGCCCGCCCGCTCGGGATCGCGTCGCGCGCATTGATCGCCAGGTTGACGATGGCGTTTTCCAACTGCGTAGGATCGACCCTGGCCCGCCAAAGCGAGGGGGCGCAGCGAATGTCGAGTGTGACATTGGTGCCGAGGGTGCGACGCAGCAGCCCATCGAGGCCGATGACCAGGCGCGAGACGTCCACCTCGCTCGGCGACAACGGCTGACGGCGCGCAAAGGCGAGCAGCTGATGCGTCAGCTCGGCGGCACTTTGCGCCGCGCGGCGGATCTGGTCATGCATTTCGCGGGATTCGCCGGCCTCGGGCAGCTCGAAGTCGAGCATTTCGATATTGCCGAGAATGACGGTGAGCAAGTTGTTGAAGTCATGCGCGATGCCGCCGGTCAGCCGCCCGATCGCTTCCATCTTGGCGGCCTGGCGCAGCTTGTCGTCGGTAGCGACCTGGCGGCTGATGTCCTGCATATAGACGACGAGGCCATTGCCGCGGGGGTGCACGTGCACCATCAGCCAGGTCTCGTTGCGCAGCCACTTCATCTCGAACTCGGCCGAATGGCGGCCGGCCAGGGCGCGGCGACATTCGGTGTCGAAAATGGTGCCCTCAAGCTCGGGGAACACCTCCCAGATCGCCCGCCCCTTGATGTCTTCGGCATATTCGCCGAACACCCGGTCGGCATTGCGGTTGCTGCTGACGAAGCGCCAATCGCCATCGAGGGTGAAGGTGGCGTCCGGCATTTCGAGCAGCACCGCCTCCATGCCAGCGCGATAGGATTCCGCCGTGCTGCGCAGCGTGTCGATCGCCGTCTGGGTTTCCGCGATCCGCCCGGCCGAGCCGACCTGGATCGCGCCGATGCGAGACAGAACGGTGAGGAACGTCAAGTCAGCCACCGAGAATCGCGACCCGTCGCGCTTGCTCAGAGCGGCGCGGCCGACGAGCACCAGCTCCGAGCCGGGGAGCGTCAGTTCCGGCGGGCGCGCGAGTTGGGCCGAAGGGTTGGTCTCGAACGGCACGAGGACGCAGCCGAGTTGCTCACAGGCCAGCGTCACGACGCGATCCTGGGTGGCGATGGCGTCGACCCCGCTGCGCATATCCAGCGTCAAGCCGGCCAGGCGATCGAGCCGGTCGCGCTCGCGGCGTTCACACGTCTTTACCGCGATGACCGCGAGGGCCATGAAAATCAGCACGATCACCGTCGAACTGCCGATCAGCAAAGTGCGCGCCTGCCATACCGCGAGCGCGTCCTCGGAGGGGATCATGATGGCGACGATGGCGCCGAAGGGCGAATCGATCCGGCGGGCCTCGACGATGCTGCCGGTGGCCGGATCAGTGGTCTGGCCGCGTAGCACCGAGTCCCAGTCGGGCAGGCGGTAGGCCGCGCCGGGATTGGTTATCACCGGCTGGCCACTGGCGATCAGCGCGAGGGGGCGGCTGTTGTCGTCGAGCAGTGCCATCGACGCATGCGCGCCGATGCTGAGATCGGCGAACTGCCCGGCGAGCAGATCGGCGGCAACGACGGCGAGCACGGAGCCGCTGAAGCCATCGCGGCGCAGGCCGCGGGCGACGCAGATGCCGCGCAGGGCGCCGGCGCCCGACTGCTCGATGCTGAAGGCCCGCAGCGCGACCTGCTCGGCGTCAGGCCGGTCATCATGCAGGCAGGCCGGCACGATGGTGCCGGCACGGGTGGCGGTGGTGGTGGAACCGGCGACGACGCCTCCGGCCGCATCGAGCAGATACAAGGCGATCAAGCGCGGCTCGGCGCGGCGGCGCTGGGCGATCACTGCCTCAACCTGGCTTCGCCCGGCATCGGTGGTCACGCTGGCGCTGGCCGAATCCTCGACCGCGCGGACAATGCTTTCAAGCCGCACGAACAGGTCGACCGTGCGCTGGCGGGCAATGTCGACGATCCCCTTGGCGGCGAGCGCCGCCTGCTGCTGCGCGCGCACGCGATCGAGCAGCACCGCGCCGGTGGAAATACCAACGAGCGCGACAGCGACGATCACGGCGAGCAGGCACACCGGGCAGGAGACCCCGGTCAGCGTCTGAATGCGGCGTCGCAGCGCGCTCGGGGAGATCAGCACACTCACATCTTCTTCCCCTTGGGACCGCTGATTATTGCGGCCACGGCAGAATGAAGCAACATCGCCCGGCATCCCGTCTCCGGGTGCCGGGCCAGGACCGGACCGGGGCCGCTCTGCAGCCCACCCCAATCCAACTCACTTCCGACACAGCGGGCCGGCTGGCGCCGCGGTGTCGATCCATTACCGTCCGCGGATCACCCGACAGCGCGAAGGGGCGCGGGCTGGGCTTGGCGGGCGATCGCGGGGAGCGGCACCACCGCCGCCGGCACGTCTGCCAAGTCACGCATGATGTAGCCGTGGCCACGAACGGTGTCGATCAGGTTGCCGAAGCCCCAGTTCGCCAGCTTCTTGCGGAGATTGCAGATGAACACGTCGATCACCCGGGTCTCGGGGCCGTCGAGGCCGGTGTAGAGGTGGTCGAGGAAGTTCTGCTTGGGGATCACCCGCCCCTTGCGCAGCGCCATCAGCTCGAGGATCGCGTATTCCTTGCGGGTGACCGCGAGGGGCTGATCGTCGATGCGCACTTCGCGGCTGGCCATGTCGATTTCGAGCGGGCCAACCCGCAGCACGGACCGGGCGAAGCCGTTGCGACGACGCACCACCGCCTCGACGCGCGCGGAGAATTCCTCGGGATCGTAGGGCTTGGAGAGCAGGTCGTCGGCACCGGCGCGCAGCGCCTGGGCACGGGCGCGGCCGGAGGTGAAATCGGCCAGCATCAGCACCGGGGTGTTGAAGCCCTGGGCACGGAAGCGGCGGAGCGCGTCACCGCCGTCACCGTCGGCGAGCGAGCGGTCGAGCACGACGATGTCGTATTCATAGGTCTGGAGATACATCAGCGCATCGCGCCCGGTGCGGACATGATCAACGATTCCGCCGGCTTCGCCCAGCAGGGCGATGGTGGCTTTGGCTTCGGCGCTGTGACCTTGGGCGAGCAGGATACGCATTTTTGAAATCCCAACGAGGTGGTTTCGGGGATGTCCCGCCCGATGTTGAAATAGGTTGGTCGGCGTTGCCCGCCTTGAGCCGTTAGGCTCGGGGTGTCGAATCCTCAAAGGAGAGCAACGCCATGAAGAGAAGTACCACACCCGCGCCGCAGGCCGCCACGGCTCTGGTGACGGACGCCTGGGATGCTGATGGTGCCAGCTTCGAGCGCTTCTGCCTGACCGCTGGTGTTGCCACCCTGACGCGGATGATGGAGGAAGACGCGACCGCCCTTGGTGG
>CAIYPH010000605.1 GCA_903928045.1 uncultured Rhodospirillales bacterium | reverse complement strand
ACACTCTTTCCCTACACGACGCTCTTCCGATCTCGCCAATAAACGCATCGTCAACCTCGGCCTCGAACTGATGGGCGCCCGCACCCTGCAACGCCTTGCAGCCGAAAACGACGGCCGCGCCCACCTCGCCCCCGGCACCGAACGCTTCCGCCGCGTCGCCAAGGAACAAGGGCTGCGCACCGCTTTGCAAGAACGCGACCGCCAATTCGGCGATGGGCGGGCGCGCGTTGATGGGCCGGAAATTCGGGATGCGCAGGGGAGGCTGATTGAGGAGTAAGCAGTTCTTTTTGGGTCTCGAAACCAAAAAGAACACGCTTCCCGCCTTCACCCGATCGCGTGATACCCCCGCGCGAAATACAGCAATCCCTTCTCGCCGACGCTGCGCACCGCCTCCACCTCGCAGAAGAACACCGTGTGGGTGCCCACCTCGCTGGTCTGCACCACCCGGCAGTCGAAGGACGCCACGGCTCCGTCCAGCACCGCGGCCCCGGTCACCAGGGTCGACCAGGAACCGAAGGTGAAGCGCTCCTCACCTTCCAGGCCGGTCATCCCCGCGAAGACCGGCGAGAGATCCTCCTGCCCGGCGGCGAGCGTGTTGACGCAGAGGATGCCGTTGTCTTTCAGCGCCTGGTTGGAATCGCTGTTGCGGTTGAGGCACACCAGCAGGGTCGGCGGCGTGTCGGTCACGCTGCATACCGCCGACGCGGTGAAGCCGCGCGTGCCGCCCGGGCCGGTGGTGGTGATGATGTTCACCGCGGCGGCAAGGCGGGACATCGCCTCCCGATAGCTCTGCTTATCGACCACCCGTGTCTGCCCCCATGTTTTGCCGGCCAATCATGCCGAAAACCGGGGCGGCGCAAAAGGTGCCAGCGCGGAGAAGGCCGGAATTGGTCCGCCAACTCAACCCCTCGGCGGACCTTCGCGGGGGCCGGGGCGGGCGCGAGGGTGGCGTGACATGTCCTGAAAGAGCTTCAATGCCCGATACCGCCGCGTTTCTGATCTTCCTTGCCGCCGCCATCGCCATCGCCGTGGTGCCTGGTCCCGGCATTCTCTACGTCGCCGGCCGCACGTTGGCCGGCGGCCGCGCCGAGGGTATCGCCTCCACGCTCGGCACCGCGCTCGGCGGTGTGGTGCAGGTGCTTGCCGGGGCATTCGGCGTGGCAGCGCTGCTGCTGGCCAGTGCCGCGGCCTTCACCGTGCTCAAGCTCTGCGGCGCGCTCTACTTGGTCTGGCTCGGCATCGTGACCTGGCGGGCCGCGGCGGCGCCGATCACCGAGGACGCTGCGACGACGACCGGCGCGCGCCGCGCCTTCCGTCAAGGCGTGCTGGTTGAGATGACCAACCCCAAGACCGCGGCCTTCCTGCTCGCCTTCCTGCCCCAGTTCATCGTGCCGGACGCCGGCGGCGTGATGCGCCAGTTCATCCTGCTCGGCGTGATATCGGTCGGCCTGAATTCGCTCGTCGATGCGCTCGTGGTGTTTGCCGCGGCGGCGATCCGCGCGCGGATTTTGCGCTCCCCCCTGGTCTCGCGCCGGATGCGTCAGGGTTCGGCGGCGATGATGCTCGGCCTCGGCGTCACCCTCGCTTTGTCCGAGCGCCCCGGCTGACTCGCCGCGCTTCATGGTCTAGCCTTCCGCGCTTGCACGACCGGAGCCGAGACCATGGAATTCCTCGCCGCGACTGAAGCAATGATCGAGACCTGGCACGGGGTGACCCCGCCCAACGAGCCCGCCCGCCGGCTGGCCGCCGATCTCGCCAACACCATCCGCGCCTTCGAGGCGCAGCGCGGCACCATGCGCTTCGAGGATGAGCCGGCCGGGTTCGAGGCGGCGCTGCAGGCGACGCGGGAGAGCGGCACATGAGCGGCCTCGCCGATCTCCCGCTGGTGGAGGCCGCCGATCGGGTAGCGAAGGGCGAGGTGACCTCGAGCGACCTGCTCGAAGCCTGCCTGACCCGGCTCGACCAGGTGAACCCCACCATCAACGCCCGCATCTGGGAAGACCGGGATCGCGCCCGCGCCGCCGCCGTGGCGGCCGACACCAAGGTGAAATCCGGCGCCAAGCTCGGCCGCCTGCACGGCATCCCGCTGGCGCACAAGGACATGTATTATCAGGCCGGCCTGCCCAGCACCTGCGGCTCGGCGATCAGGCGGGATTTCGTGCCCGACATCACCTGCACCGTGGTCGAGCGCCTATCGGCCGAGGGCGCCTTCACCTTCGCCGGCCTCAACATGGCCGAATTCGCGCAGAACCCCACCGGCCATAACCGCGCCTTCGGTGACTCCCACAACCCCTGGAACCCGCCCTACATCACCGGCGGCTCCTCCTCCGGCTCCGGCACGGCGGTGGCGAGCGGGGCGACCTACGCCTCGCTCGGCTCGGATACCGGCGGCTCGATCCGTTTGCCCGCCTCGGCCTGCGGCGTCACCGGCATCAAGCCGACACAATCCCGCGTCTCCCGCTACGGCGTGATGCCGCTCTCCTTCAGCCACGACAATGTCGGCCCGCTCGCCCGCAGCGCGCGGGATTGCGCGCGCATCCTCACGGTGATTGCCGGGCATGACCCGAAGGACCCCACCAGCGCGCGCAACGCGGTGCCGGATTACGAGGCGGCGCTCGATGGCGATCTGCGCGGTCTGCGCATCGGCGTGCCCACCAACATCCTGCTGCCCGAGGCCGATGCGCCGGTGCGGGCGGCGGTGGAGGCGGCGCTCGGGGTGCTGGAAGGGCGCGGGGCAACCCTTGTGCCGCTCTCGCTGCCGCACATGGACGCGGTGGCGGCCTATGGCGGCATCGTCTCGCGCGTTGAGGGGGGGGCGATCCATGCCCAGTGGATGCGCGAGCGGCCGCAGGACTACGCGCAGCATCTTTCGGGGCGCATCTATCCCGGCCTCGCCATTCCCGGCACCTACTACGTGGAATCGCTCGCCCGCCGCGGACCGATCCTGCGCGCTTTCGCGGCCGAGGTGTTCGCCAAGGTGGACCTGGTCGCCAGCCCGACCATCCCGACCGTGCTGCCGACGCTGGCGGAAACCGATATCGACAACGGGCCGCCCGGCAGCGAGAAGCGCTTCATGGCGGTCTCCATCAACACCCGCCCCTTCAACTATCTCGGCCTGCCCACCATCAGCGCGCCTTGCGGGTTTGACCCCAATGGCTGCCCGATCGGCCTGCAACTCGCGGGCCGCCCCTTCGCCGAGGCGCGGCTGTTCCAGGCCGTCGACGCCTATCAGCGCGACACCAACTTCCACACCATCCGCCCGCCCGTGGTGCGCGAACTCGCCCCGATGGTGACGGCATGAGCCTCCCCAAAGTCGCCTTCATCGGCACCGGCGGCACCATCGCCTCGCTTGGCGCGACGCCCATCGAGGTACTCGACTACGGGGCCAACGGGGTGATCATGTCGGCCGAGGAAATCCTCGCCCGCTTCCCCGAGGTGGCGCTGGTCGCCGAGGTGCAGCCGGTGTCTTTTCGCGCTGTGGTCAGCTCGCGGATCTACTTCGAGGACTGGAAGGCCCTCGCCGCGCTGTGCCTGCGCCTGGAGACCGAGCAGCCGGACCTCGCGGGCATCGTGATCGGCCATGGTACCGGCAGCCTGGAAGAGACCGCCTATATCCTCTCGCTGACGCTCAAAACCCGCATCCCCGTCGTCATCACCGGCAGCCAGCGCCCCGCCTCGGCGCTGTCCAGCGATGCCGGGCTCAACCTGGTCAACGCCATCCGCACCGCCGCCTCCCCCGAGGCGCGCGGCATGGGGGCGCTGGTGTTGCTGAACGACGAGATCCATGCGGCGCGGGACGTGACGAAAACCTCGACCGGGCGGATGCAGACCTTTCGCACCGCCGATTTCGGCGCGCTCGGCCATGCCGATGGCGACGCGATCGCCTTCTACCGCCGCCCGATCCGCCGGGCGGCGCCGGACACCGAGTTCGACATCGCGGGGCTCGACGCGCTCCCTCGTGTCGATATCGCCTACGGCTACACCGGCAGTGACGGCACCGCGGTGCGCGCCTTCATCGCCGCCGGCGCCAAGGGCCTGATCTACGCCGGCTTTGCGCCGGGCATGTCGACTCCCGATGATTTCACCGCATTGCAGGAGGCAGTCGCCGCCGGCATCGTGGTCATGCAATGCACCCGCGCCGGCAGCGGCCGGGTCTATCGCGGCAAGCGTCTGCAAGAGGCCGGCATCCTCACCACCGACAACCTGACCCCGCAAAAGGCCCGCCTCCTGCTGGCCCTCGGCCTGACCCGCAGCGCCTCCCCCGAGGAGATCGCCCGGATTTTCGCGACCTATTGACGGATTCTAATACCCCCGGGCGCGGTCGATCAGCCCCTCGATCGGCGCGCCCGCCCGGAGGCGGGCGATATTCGCAAGCAGGGTGGCGATGCCGGATTCCACCTGCGTCACCGCGCCGACATGGGGGGTCAGCAGGATCGCGGGATGCTGCCAGAACGGGTGCTCGGCCGGCATCGGCTCCTGCTGCGCCACGTCCAGCACGGCCGCGGAAATCTGCCCGCTGTCCAGCGCCGTGATGAGGTCGGGCTCGATGAGATGCCCACCCCGCCCGGCATTCACCAGGCGGGCACCGCGCGGCAGGCGCGCAAAGAGGTCGGCGTTGAGCATACCGCGCGTATCCGGGGTCAGCGGCAGCAGACACACCAGGATATCGGTGCCGGCGAGCATCGCCGCCATCCCCTCCGTGCCATGGTGGCATTCGATGCCGGGCAGTGATTTCGCCGAACGGCTCCATCCCGCGACGGGAAAGCCGAGCCCGCCGAGCGCGGCCGCCGCACTCTGCCCGAGATGCCCGAGTCCGAGCAGGCCAACCCGGTGGGCGGCGGGTGGCACCACCTTCAGGCCGCGCCATACGCCTTCGCGCTGCTGCGCGACATAGGCGGGCAGATCCCGGTGCAGCGCCAGCACCGCCATCGCCACCCAGGCGGTGAGGCAGGCGGTGATGCCCGGCTCGATCATGCGGACCAACGGCAAGTCAACCGGGATCGCCGCGAGGTCGAGCTGGTCGATCCCCGCGCCGACGGAGAACACCGCCTTGAGGTTGGGCAGTTGCGCGAACAGCCCGGGCGGGATGGTCCAGGCCGCGAGGTAGTCGACCTCGGCGGGATCGCCGATGTCCGGCCACACCCGCAGATCGAGATCATCGGTGGTCTCCCGCGTGATGCGGGCCCACTCCAGCCCGCGGGCGGGGGCGCCGCAGTAGAGGATGGCGCGGCGGGTCATGGGCACAGGAAGCAAGCGCTTCTTTTTGAAAAAAGAAGCAAAAACTTTCTATCGATTTGCCGTGTACTCTTTTCGGAGGGCGGGAAGCCCATGGATAAAAGTTTTTTGGTTCTTTTTTTCAAAAAAGAACCGCTTGCTTCCTGCTGCATGTTCACTGCCCCGCAAACCGAGAAATATGAAACGGCGCCAGCGGGATGGGCGTAGATCCCGTCGCGATCAACTCCGCCATGGTATCCCCCACGCCCGGCCCAAGCTGGAATCCATGGCCGCAGAAGCCGAAGGCGTAGAACAGACCTGAGACCTTGCCGGACGGCCCCATGATGGGGATGTCATCCGGCAAATACCCCTCGATGCCGCTCCAGGTCCGAATGGTGCGCAGCTGGGCGAGGCCGGGGGCGATGCGGGTGACCATGGGGAACTGCCGCAGCGTGTTCATCGGGTCGATATAGGCGCGCTGGATATCGGGATAGGCCGGGCCGCGCCACCCGCCGCCCCACACGATGTTGCCGCGCTTCACCTGGCGGAAATAGATCGCCTCATGCTCGTTGTCGGACAACACGCCGACAACGGGGGTGATGCGATAGGGCATCGGCTCCGTCACCGCCATTTGCGGCCCGCGCGCCACGATCGGCACTGGCTCTCCGAACCGGGCCGACAGCGTGCCCCCCCAGGCACCAGCCGAAATCTGCACGATCGGCGCGCGATAGATTGCCGAAGCCGTCTCCACCAGAAAATCATCGCCCGGCTTCTCGATCGCCAGCACCTCCGCATTCTCCACCACCAGCGCCCCCGCCCGCGCCGCCGCCCGCCCGAAGGCCGGGGCGGCAAGGCGCGGATTGGCGTGCCCGTCGAGCGGCGACAGCGAGCCGGCGACCACGCCCGGCGCGAGGAACGGGTAGCGCGCGCGCAACTCATTGGCGCTGAGAATTTCAAGCTCCAACCCGTACTCCCGCACGGCCGTCGCATGCGCCTCCAGCCGGTCCGCCTCGTGGGCGCGGAAACACACGCGCACATGCCCGGTGGCGATGAACTCGGCATCCTCGCCGAGCAGCTCGTTCAACTGCCCCCAAATCGCCCGCGACCGGTTCGCCAGCGGCAACTGCGGCAGGAAGCGGCCCTGGCGGCGTACATTGCCGAAATTCACCCCGCTGGCCTGCTGCCCCACCAGCCCGCGTTCCAGCAACACCACCTTCACGCCGCGCCGCCGCAGGAAAAAGGCGGTGGCCGCCCCCATGATGCCGCCGCCGACCACAATCACGTCAGCCTGAATGGGCGCGCTCATTCCACAATCTCCGTGGCGATCGGCAGCGGCTTCACCGGCCCCTGCCCCCGCAGCCGGCCGACCTGCTCCACCGGCACGCCCAACGCATCGGCCAACACCTCCGCCGCCGCCGGCCCGCACATACGCCCCTGGCACCGCCCCATGCCGACGCGCGACAGCGCCTTGGCCCGGTTGAGCTCCGGCGCCCCCTTCTCAAGCGCCACCTCCCGCAGATCCCCCGCGGTGATGCACTCGCAGCGGCACACCACATCACTATCCGCAAATCCGGCGGCGAAATGCGCCGGCCAGGGGAAAGCGGTGTCGAGCCCCTCGCGGAACCGCGCCATCGGGGCGAGTGCCGCCCGCAAACTGGCGAATTCGGCCGCAGGCACGGAATGCCCGAGGTCCCGCAACGCCGCACAGGCCGCCAGCCGCCCGGCAAGCTCCGCCGCATCGGCGCCCTGAATGCGCGCCCCATCGCCGGCGAGGTAGACGCCAGGGGTGGAGGTTCGCCCGTCCTGGTCCGTCACCGGCAAATACTGCCGCGCGATCGGGTCAAAGGCGAAGTCGCACCGCGCAAGGTCGGCCAATTGCGTCTCGGAGCGCAGCCCGTACCCGAGCCCCACCGCGTCACACGCCGTCCGCCGCTCCCGCCCAGCGGCATCGCGCCACACCACGGCCGCGACCCCGTCGTCGCCCTCGATGGCAATCGGCGTGATCCCGCGATGCACGGGCACGCCACGCAGCCGAAGCTGCGCCGTATAGTAGATCCCCTTGGCCAGCATCGCCGGCCGCGCCGCGAGCGCCGGCAGCGCCTTCACCGATGCTGAGAACGGCGACGTATCCAGCACGGCAGCCACCTTGGCTCCGGCCTTGGCGTATTGATAGGCCACAAGATAGAGCAGCGGCCCGCTGCCCATGAACACCACCTCGGCGCCGATCGCACAGGCCTGCGCCTTCAACGCGATCTGCGATCCGCCCAGGCTGTAAACCCCCGGCAACGTCCAGCCACGAACGGGCATGATACGGTCGGTGGCCCCGGTGGCGAGGATCAGCGCGTCATACGGCAGCCGCTCGGCCTTGGTGCCGCACAGCAAATGCAGCGCGCCATCATAGATGTGCCACACCAAGGTCTGCGGCCGATGCTCGATCAGCCCCGACAGCGCCTCGAAAGCCCCGTGCACAGCGGCCGCGCGTCGGGCCTCGAAGCCGTACAGCGCCTCAGCCGGCCGGGTGAAACCAGCGGGCTGGCGGCGATAGATCTGCCCGCCATTCAGCGCCGCCTCGTCGATCACCACCGGGCGCAGCCCCGCGGCGGCCAGGCGCTCGGCGGCGCGGGTGCCGGCCGGCCCCGCGCCCACCACTACGACGCGTCGATCCGCCATGCCGTCCCCCGTGTCACGATGCGCATGCCATCCGCCGCCTCGGTCGAGCAGGCGCGCAGCCGCTCGCCCTCCTCGGTCCACACCCAGCAATCCTGGCAGGCCGCCATCAGGCAGAACCCCGCCCGCCGCCCGGCATCGAACTCGCTGTCACGCAGCGCCGCCGTATTGGCCAGCAGCGCCACCATCAGCGTGTCACCCGCCAGCGCCGACACCGCGGCGCCGTCGATCACGAGGCGGATCGGCGCCCGGCCGGTCTCGCCGAGGCGGCGGAAGCGGGACATGCTCAGCCCCCGATTTCCGCCTTATGCGCATCCGCCATCGCCTGCAGCGAGGTAAAGCGCCACTCCCAGGCCGCCTCGGCCGGCGGCGGCATCGTCGCCCCCCAACCGGCGGCGGCATGGCGACGATCGATCCAGCACGAGGTCATGCCCACCTTCTTGGCCGGCCCATGGTCATGGAACAGGCTCTGCGCGGTGTGCAAAATCTTGTCCTTGGTGATCCCCTGCGCGGCGAGCTTCTCCAGCATGTAGTGGAAGTTGCGCACATTGGGCTTGTACGAGCCGATGTCCTGCGCGGTGTAGATCGCATCGAACACCACGCCGAGCCGCTTGTTGGAACCAGCGAAGCTCACGCGATCGACGTTGGAGAGAATCACCAGCTTGTAGTGCTGCTTGAGATAGGCGAGCGCCCCGGCGGAATCCGGGAAAGCGGGCCAATCCGGCACCGAGCCGCCAAACGCCGCATCGGCCGCCGGGTCAGCCGCCACGCCCCACTCCTTGGCGAGGCGCGCATGCACATGGGTGAGCAGCGCCGAATAAATCATGTCCGGCGTCTCATGCTCCTGCGCGGACTCATGCTGCGCATAGGCTTCCAGCACCTGGTCTCGGTTGAAGCCATTGGCGGCCTTGGCGACCAGCGGCTGCAGCGCGTTGAAGATGCCGCTCTCCCAGTCGATCAGGGTGCCGTAGCAGTCGAAGGTGAGGGTGGAGAAGTCGGAGAGTTTCATGGGGAGGGGTCCGTCATTGGGGCAGAAGAACAGCAAATAAAGGGAGCAGTTCTTTTTGTGAACAAAAAGAACCAAAAAAACTTTTT
>CAIYPH010000604.1 GCA_903928045.1 uncultured Rhodospirillales bacterium | reverse complement strand
CGGCCGCCGAAAAGGGCGCCACGCTGACCGACCAGCTCCTGGCGTTTTCCCGCCGGCAACCGCTGCATCCGAAACCGGCCTGCCTGAACAGCGTCATCACTGCGATGGCAGATCTGCTGCAGAGCGCCATCGGCAGCAATATTCGCCTGGTCGAGGACCTCAGCGAAGGGATCTGGCCGGTTCTCGTCGACACCACACAAATCGAACTCGTGATCCTGAACCTCTCCCTGAATGCGCGCGATGCGATGCCCAAGGGAGGCGCGCTGACCCTGAGGACCGAAAATATCACGTTGCGGCACGAGGATTCCTCAGTCGACCTGCCGCCCGGAGACTATGTCGCAGTCCGCGTGGTTGATAGTGGGGAGGGCATGACCGAAGCGGTGCGCGCGAAGGCTTTCGAGCCATTCTTCACCACCAAAGGCCCGGGGATGGGCTCGGGTCTCGGACTGTCCCAGGTCTATGGCGTGGCCCGCCAATCAGGTGGCTCGGCGCGGATCACCAGCGAGGACGGGAAGGGTACGACGGTGACGGTGTATCTCCCGCGTGTCGATGCAAACCTGTCCGCCGGGCCCACGGGTAGCGCCCCGCCGACCACGACGATCACGCAAGGCGCCCGGGTCCTGCTGGTCGATGACGACCGGGATGTGCGCGCCACTACCGCACTCATCCTTGAGGCTATCGGCTATTCGATTGTCGAGGCAGATTCCGGCACCGAGGCGCTTCGCCTGATCGATGAGCAAGGGATTATGTTCGATCTCCTACTGACCGACGTGGTGATGCCGGAAATGAATGGCGCAGATCTAGCTAGCGAAGTGCGCTCGCGCCTTCCAGCCATCCCCATCATATTCATCTCGGGCTATGCAGACCCCGCTGCATTGGCCGGCCGTCAGACGTTGCACCCCCTTATCCGTAAGCCATTCCGCGCGACCGATCTTGCCCAGGCAATCGAACTCAGCCTGTCCGACGCGCGGCAAATCGCGAAATTGCGCGAGGCGTCTTAGACACTGTCCGGTGGAGGCGGAACCATCAGGGTTGGATAAATCGACGCTTAAACAGTACCTTAGACTCTGCCGAACGCTTCTACCGACGCCCAGAAGGGAGTAGGGACGCCTAATCACATCCAGTCCATGTCTAGGCACTATTTTCCAGGCGCTTAACCGCCTGCCACTCCGCCTCCATGGCATCGAGCCCGGCATCGGCCGGCGACATACCGCGCGCCGCGAGCGCCGCCTCCACCGCACCGAAGCGGCGGGTGAACTGGGCGTTGGCGTGGCGCAGGCAGGTTTCGGGGTCGAGATCGAGCTTGCGGGCGAGATTGGCGAGGACGAACAACAGGTCGCCCACCTCGTCTTCCAGCCTGGCCTTGTCGGCGCCAGGCAGTTCGGCGCGCAGTTCGGCCACTTCCTCGTCGAGCTTCGCCAGCACCTGTTCGGCGGTCGCCCAATCGAACCCGACCCGGGCAGCACGGTTGGCGAGTTTGTAGGCGCGGGTGAGGGCGGGCAGACCCACCGCAACGCCGGCCAGCGTGCCGATTTCGGCACGGGCGGCGCGTTCGGCCTGTTTCTGCACCTCCCAGGCCGCCGTCTGCGCCCCGGCATCACGCGCGGCGGCCTCGCCGAAGACGTGGGGGTGGCGGCGGATCATCTTGTCAGAAATCGCGCGGGCGACGTCGGCGAAGCCGAAGCGGCCTTCCTCGGCGGCCATTTGGGCATGGTAGACGACCTGGAACAGCAGGTCGCCGAGCTCATCCGGCAGGGCGGCGAAGTCGCGCCGGGCGATCGCGTCGGCCACCTCATAGGCCTCCTCGATCGTGTAGGGGGCTATGGTGTCGAAGCTCTGTTCGATATCCCACGGGCAGCCGACGACGGGCTGGCGCAGGGCCGCCATGATGTCGAGCAGGCGGCGCAGTTCGGCCTCGGCTTCACTCATCGCGGCGTCTTTCCTGTGGCTTCCGGGGGAATGGATGTGCCATGCCGCGCGTCTTCAGGCAAAACGCCTGCATTGGGGGACTACACATGCGACTCACCCGCCGTTTCGCCATTGGTGCCGGGCTTGCCGCCGCCGCGCTACCGCCCTCCGTCGAGGCTGCCCAGCCGCTGGCCGGCCGCCAGGCGCCCAGCTTCTTCCGCTCCAAGATCGGCGATTTCGAGATCACCGCCATCAATGATGGCATCGCCCAGCGGCCGCTCGACGGGTTCATTAAGAACGCGCCGATCGAGGAGGTGCGCAAGGTGCTCGGCGATGCCTTCATGGCGCAGGACAAGATCACCATCCCCTTCACCTCGCTGGTGGTGAACACCGGCAACAAGCTCTATCTGCTCGATAGCGGCAACGGCGACCTCGGCGCGCCGACCACGGGCAGCTGGATGGCGAATTTCCGCGCCGCCGGTTTCGATCCGGAAAAGGTGGATGGTGTGCTGATCAGCCACTTCCACGGCGACCACATCAACGGCACCCGTCTGAAGGACGGCAAGGCGGTGTTCCCCAACGCCGAGATGATGGTGAGCGCACCGGAATGGGATTTCTGGATGGATGACGGCAAGATGGCCCAGGCCGGCGCGGGCATAAAGCCGGCCTTCGAGAATGCGCGCCGGGTGTTCGCGCCTATGGCCAAGGACGTGAAGCGGTTCGACTGGGGCAAGGAGATCGTCTCCGGGATCACCGCGGTGGCCGCGCCCGGGCATACGCCGGGTCACACGGTGTTCGCCATCCAGTCGGGCAATGCCAAGTTCCTGATGATGTCGGACCTCACCAACAACACCGCCGTGTTCGTGCGCAAGCCGGACTGGCAGGCGATCGTGGATATGGACGGCGACCAGGCGCGGCAGACCCGCCACCGCATGCTGGATATGGCCGCCAGCGAGAAGATCCAGGTGGCGTTCTACCACGCGCCCTTCCCGGCGACCGGCCACATCCTGCGCGACGGGGCAGGGGCCTATCAGCTGGTGCCTGCGCTGTGGCAGCCGCTGGGCTGATTGCGCATAGGCGGCCTTCCGTCGTAGATCGTTGAAACGGATCGGATTTTCGCTCCGCTTTGATCGATGACGAGGCCCCATGGCAACCGATCCCCGCATCTCCGCCCCAGCCGCGGCGCGTAATCGCGGCCCCATTCTGGACGTGCTGCGGCAGGTTCTGCCGGAGAGCGGACTGGTGGTGGAGATCGCCAGCGGCACCGGCGAGCATGTGGCGCATTTCGCCGCGGCGTTGCCGGGCCTCACATTTCAGCCGACCGAGCCTGACGCGGAGCGCCGGCGCAGCATCGATGCCTGGGCGGAGGGGCTCGCCAATGTTCGCCCGGCCATGGCGCTCGATGCCTCTGCCGCCTGGGATGTTGGGCCTTGTGGCGCGGTGCTTTGCATCAACATGATCCATATCGCGCCCTGGGCCGCGACGCTCGGGCTGCTCAGCGGCGCCGCGACGGCGCTGGGGCAGGGGGGAGTGCTGGTGCTCTACGGGCCGTATCGCCGGGGTGGCGCGCATACTGCCGCGAGTAACGCCGAATTCGACGCATCGCTGAAATCGCGCAATCCGGACTGGGGCGTGCGGGACCTTGAGACTGTCACCGCCGAGGCGGCACGCGTCGGGTTCACGGGACCGGAGGTGTTCGAAATGCCGGCCAACAATCTCACCGTGGTGTTCCGCCGCGCCTGATCAGAGCGCTTGCCCGGCGCACCAGCCGCTCGACCAGGCCCACTGGAAGTTGTAGCCCCCGAGCCAGCCCGTGACGTCGACCGCCTCGCCGATGATGAACAGCCCGGGAACGTCCTTGGCCTCCATGGTCTTCTGCGACAGACCCGCAGTATCGACGCCGCCTAGCGTTACCTCGGCCTTGGCGTAGCCTTCGCTACCCGCCGGCGTGAGTGGCCAGGATTTGAGGAAGTTGGCGATTTCAAGCAGTTTGCGGTCTTGCATCTGCCCGATGGCGCCATCGCCGAAGCGCTCGGCAATGGCGCGGGCGAGGCGCTGTGGCAGGAGATCGCCCAGGATGGTGCGCAGTTCGGCATTGGGCCGCGCCCGCTTGGCCGCGCGCAAATCCTCTTCCGGCTTCTGCAGGGGCGCCAGATCGAGCGAAATGGTGCCGCCCTCGCGCCAATAGGACGAAATCTGCAGGATCGCTGGGCCAGAGAGGCCGCGATGGGTGGACAGCGCCGCCTCGGCGAAGCGCTGCCGGCCGCTGGCGGCGATGGTCGGGAACGCGACTCCGGCCAGGCCGCGCATCATCTCCAACTCCGCCCCGGCGAAGGTGAGCGGCACCAAAGCGGGGCGACGCTCGGTGAGGGCGAGGCCGAACTTGGCAGCAATGTCATGGGCCAGCCCGGTCGCGCCCATTTTCGGGATCGACAAACCACCGGTCGCCAGCACCAGGGTTGGAGATTGGAACAAACCATGATCTGTGGCCACGTTGAACCCGCCGGTGCCGCGGGTGACTCCGGTGACCCGATGGCGCAGCCTTATATCCACCGCGGCGCCGGCGCATTCCGCCAGCAGCATGGCGACGATCTCGCGGGCCGAGCCGTCGCAGAACAATTGGCCGAGGGTCTTCTCGTGCCAGGTGATCTTGTGCTTGGCCACCAGTGCCAGGAAGTCGGTGGCGGTGTAGCGGGCGAGGGCGGAGCGGGCGAAGTGCGGATTCCCCGAGAGGAAGCGCTCAGACCGGATTTCCAGGTTGGTGAAATTGCAGCGGCCGCCGCCGGAAATCAGGATCTTCTTGCCG
>CAIYPH010000603.1 GCA_903928045.1 uncultured Rhodospirillales bacterium | reverse complement strand
GACCGTGACCATGATTTCGACCAGCAGGCGCGGGTCGGCCATGTTGGCCTCCACGCAGGCCCGCGCCGGCGCGCCCCCCTCGGGCAGCCATGCCGACCAGATCTCGTTCATCGCGTCGCGGTCGCGGATGTCCTTCACCCAGATCTGCGCCTGCAGCAGGCGGGTTTTGTCGGTGCCATGGGTCTCGAGGATCTCGTCGATCAGGTCGAGAACCTGCTTGGTCTGGCCCTTGATGTCCTGCGAAGTGTCCTTGGCGGTGCAGCCCTGGACGAAGACAAAGCCATGATATTCAACGGCTTTAGACAGGATCTTGTTCGGTTCCGTGCGGATGATCTTGCTCATGCTGGCTCCCTGGATCGAAGGTGATGGAGGTTTGTAGGAGCCACGCCGAACGGCGGCAAGCCTCAGCCCCGCTCGCCGTGGTCCTTCGCGTCACCGGTCAGGCCGCAACCACAGAGCGGGCAGATACGCCCTTGCCCGTCATCGGCCGACAACCCCGTGCACCGCGCCGCCCAGGATGCCTTGATGTCCGCCGGCGCGTCCTGGACCTGGAAGGCCCGGGCCGGAACTGGCGCGAAAACCAAAGCGAGGAGGGTGCGGCGGCGCATGCTTTGTCGCTAGCGAGGCTCTGCCGCCGCCGCAACCTCCGGCACGGCGCCGCCAGCAAGGGCCACGGCGGCCACCACGCCAGCCCCCTTCGCCGCCGCCCGCACCCGTGGCGCGCGGAACACCAGCGCATAAAGCGCGGGGAGGAACACAAGCGTCAGCACGGTGGCCACCACCAGCCCGCCGATCATGGTCAGCGCCATCGGGCCCCAGAACACGTTGAAGCTCAGGGGGACGAAGGCGAACACCGCGGCCAGCGCCGTCAGCACCACCGGGCGGGCGCGGCGGACGGTGGATTCGATGATGGCATCGCGCAGCGTGCGGCCGTCCTCCTGGTCCTGCCGCACCTGGTCCACCAGGATAATGGTGTTGCGCATGATCATGCCCGCCAGCGCGATCAGGCCGAGCAGGGCGACGAAGCCGAAGGGCGCATCGGCGAGCAGCAGCGCGCCCACTGCGCCGATCAGCCCGAGCGGTGCGGTGGCCAGCACCAGCAGGGTACGCGGCAGGTTCTGCAGCTGGATCATCAGCAGCAATACCATGGTGGCGATCATCACCGGGAAGACCTGACCAAGCGCGGCATTGGCCTTGTCGGATTCCTCGGCTGCACCGCCGGTCTCGATCCGCACGCCGGCCGGCAAAGCCAGCGCCCGGATGCGCGGCAGCGCGAGCTTGGTGACGTCGGGCGCCTGCAACCCGTCCTGGATATCGGATTGCACGGTCAGGTAGCTCTCGCGATCGCGCCGCCACAGGATGGGTTCTTCCGTGCCGGCGCGGATGCGGGCGAGCTGGCCAAGCGGCACTGGGCCGGCATCGGTGGGGATCGAGAGGTCGGGCAGCCCGGCGAGATCGACGCGCTCGGTTTCGGTCGCCCGCAGCGTCACGTCCGCCAGCTTGGTGCCGAGGCGCAGCTGGGTCGCGGTGGTGCCGGAGAGCAGGGTGGCGAGGGTCTGGCCGATATCGGCGGGGGCGAGGCCGAGCTGGCGGATGCGCGGCTGGTCGAGTTCCAGGCGCAGGCTCGGCGCGCGGTCGAACCAGGCGACCTGGGCGTTGCGGGTGCCGGGCGTGGCGCGCAGGGCGGCGACGGCCTGGTCGGCCACCGCGCGCACCGCGGCGGTATCGGCGCCGACCACGCGGAATTGCACGGGGAAGCCGACGGGCGGGCCGAGCTCCAGCCGGGAGACGCGCACCCGGGCCGCCGGGATGGCTTCGCTGTCGGCAAACGCCATCAGCCGCGCCCGCACCCGCTCCCGCGCCTCAACGCCCTTGGTGGTCATCACCACCGTTGCCACCGCGTCATTCGGCAAAGCAGGGTTGAAGGCGAGGAAGAAGCGCGGCGGGCCGGAACCGATATAGGCGGTATACCAGGCGATATCGCCATCGCCGGCCAGCTCCTTTTCGAGCCGCTGCACGGCGGTGAGGGTCGCGCCATGGCTGGCGCCCTGGCGCAGCGTGACGTCCACGATCAGCTCCGGGCGGGCCGAATTGGGGAAGAATTGCTGGCGCACCGCACCCATGCCGATTCCCGAGACCACCAGCAGCGCCACCGTCACCAGCACCACCAGCCAGCGCCGCTCCACGCTCCAGGCCACCACCGCGCGCAGCGTGCGGTAGGTGCGCGAGTGGTACTGCGCGTCATGGTCGTGATCATGGGCGTGGCCGGGCTTGGGCTCGGGCAGCAGCAGCACGCCGAGATAGGGGGTGAACACCACCGCGACCACCCAGCTCGCCAGCAGCGCGATGCCGACCACCCAGAAAATACCGCCGGCATATTCGCCGGAGGTCGATTTCGCGATGCCGACGGGGAGGAACCCCGCCGCCGTCACCAGCGTGCCGGTCAGCATTGGGAAGGCGGTCGAGGTCCAGGCGTGGCTCGCCGCGCGCATACGGTCCCACCCCGCCTCGAGCTTCACCACCATGGTCTCGACGGCGATGATCGCGTCATCGACGAGCAGGCCGAGGGCGAGGATGAGGGCGCCGAGCGAAATGCGCTGCAACTCGATGCCCATGAACTCCATCACCATGAACACCACCGCCAGCGTCAGCGGCACGGCGAGCGCCACCACGATACCGACGCGGAAGCCGAGCGAGGCGAAGGAGACCAGCAGCACCACGCCGAGGGCGACGACGAATTTCAGCAGAAACTCGCCGACCGCCTCGCCGATCACCTCGGGCTGGTCGGCGATCTGCTGCAACTCGATGCCAACAGGCAGATCGCCGCGGATTTTCGCCAGCTGCGCTGTCATGGCGTGGCCGAAATCGAGCCCGTTGGTGCCCTTGCGCATGGAGGCGGCGACCAGCACGGCGCCCGCGCCGTTGTGGCGGATCTCCGACTGCGGCGGCTCGGCATAGCCCTCGCGAATGGTGGCGATGTCACCGAGGCGGATGCTGCGCCCGCCGCTCGCCACCGGCACCTCGGCCAGGGCGGCGGCGCCGGCGATGGCGCCCTCGACGCGGACGGGAATGCGGGTCACCCCGCTCTCCACGATGCCGGCCGGGATCACCGCGTTCTGCCGCGCCAGGGCCTGGGCGATCTGCGGCACGGTGACGCCGAGGGAGGCGAGGCGGGCGTGGCTGAATTCAACGAACACGGCGCGGCTCTGCTCGCCGGCGATGTTGACCTTCTGGATGCCCGGCACCGCCATCAGCCGATCGCGCACCCGCTCGGCTTGCCGCACCAGTTCGGCATTTTCGGCGCCGGTGATGGCGAAAACGGCGCCGTAGACGTCGGTATATTCGTCGTTCACCGCCGGGCCGAGCACGCCGGCGGGGATTTCCGGGCGCAGGTCGTCGAGCTTCTTGCGGGCCTGATAGTAGAGGCTGGGGACCTCGGCGGGCGGCGTATCGTCGCGGAAATTCACCGTCAGCGCGGCGAAGCCGGGGCGTACGAAAGTGACGATGTGGTCGAGGTAGGCGAGGTCCTGCAGCTTGCGCTCGATGCGCTCGGCCACCTGGTTCTGCGTCTCCTCCGCCGTCGCCCCCGGCCATACCGCGGTGACGATCAGCAGCTTGACGGTGAAGGACGGGTCCTCCGCGCGGCCGAGGCGGGTGTAGGAGAGCCCGCCGGCGGCGAACAGCAGGGCGATGAGGAAGCCGACCAGGCTCTTATGCGCGACCGCCCAGGCCGAGAGATTGAAGCGGCCCATTACACGCCCGCCGGGCGGTTATCGGCGATGCGCACGCGGGCGGCGGGATCGAGCTTCTGCACCCCGAGTGCGACCACCAGATCGCCCTCGCGCAGGCCGCCGAGCAGCACGCGCTCCTGCTGCATCGCTTGCACCGTCACCTTGCGCGCCTCGATCCGGCCGGTGGCGGCATCGACCACCCATACCATTGGCCCGGCGCCGCGATCGGTCAGCGCCGCGGCAGGGAGGCGGGCGAAATTCTCCCCGGCGGGGGAAGCGAGGGTCAGCGTCGCGGTCATGCCGATGGCGAGCCAGGGGGGCGGGGTGGCGATGGTGTAGCGGGCGGCGTAGGTGCGCAGCTTGGGGTCCGCTGCGGCGGCCACCTCACGCAAAGTCGCGGTGAGCTTCTCCTCCGGCCGCGCCCAGAGCGTGACCTGGGCGGTGGTGCCGGCCACGGCGACGGCCGATTCCGGCAAGGCGAGTTCGACTTCCAGCGCGCCGGCATCGGCGAGGCGCAGCACCGGCTGGCCCTCGGCGACGACGGTGCCGGGATCGGCCACCACGGCGGTGACGACGCCATCCATTGGGGCACGCAATTCGGCGTAGTCGAGCCGGTTGCGCGCCAGCGCAAGGGCGGCGCGGGCGGAAATTACCCGCTCCTGCGCGCTGCGGGCGGCGGCCTGCTTGGCTTCGTCGGCGGCGGTGGAGGTCCAGCCCTGGCCGGCCAAGGTGCGGCTGCGCCCGGCATCCGCGGTGGCCTGGGCGGATTGCGCCTCGGCGCTGAGGAGGTCAGCGGTGGCGCTGCGCAAGGCGAGGGCGAGATCGGCGGTGTCGAGCCGGGCGAGCACCTGCCCGGCCTTCACCCGTGCGCCGAGATCAACCTCGCGCGCCACCATGCGGCCGGCGGCGCGAAAGCCGATATCGGCCTCGCGGCGAGGCCGGATCACCCCGGCATAGGCGCGGCTGGCTTGGGCTGGCGCGAGCTCCACCCGCACCACCTGCACCGGCCGCGGTGCATCGGCCACGCTCGCCTGGGTGCGCTCGAAACAAGCGGTCAAGGCGAGTGGGAGGAGCAGCGGCAGCAGGCGGAGGACGGACATGGGACACCTCGGATGGGCAGTCCCCGTTATATCGATGACGATGTGACGAATGTCAATATTCGTCAGTTCAATTTCACCCGTCCGGCCGCAGCGCCCGCAGGCAGAACTCGGCCATCCCCGCCGCCATGGCCTCGAGATCGTCATCCATGCATTGCTGCACCAGCGTGGGGTGGCAGAAGCCGATCATGGTGCCGTGGATCAGCCGTCCAGTCGCATCCGGGTCAAGCCGGGCGAAGCTGCCATCGGCCTGGCCGTCCATCACGATGTGGCGCACCGCGTTGTCGATGTCGCGCACATGCTCCTTGATGACGCCCCAGTGCTCCTCCATGGCGACGGCGACCATCTCGATCATCCGGCGTTCCTGAAAGGCGAGCTCCAGCGTTCCCTGCTGTATCGTGCGGAAAACCGCGCGAATCCGGTCCGCCGGCGTGCCCGGTCCACGGGCCACCGCCCAGGCCCGATCGCTCAGCAGCCCCACCACCCGGGCGCAGATCGCCTCATTGATCGCGGCCTTGCTGGAGAAAAAGCGATAGACATTGGCCGGCGACATGCCGAGCTCACGCGCAATATCGGCCACCGCGGTCTTCTGGTAGCCCATCGTGCGAAACAGCCGCTCGGCAGTCTCCACGATCAACGCACGCGTCGCCTCCGCCCGGCTGGTTTCCGGGCGGGGCGCATCGAGGGGGGAGGAACTGGCGCTCATTCGCCTAACATATGACGAAATCCGTCATATGTCACTCTTCAAACCCAACATACCGCACAAACCGCTCATTCGGCTCGCGATCCGCCTTCACCGTGTTGGCGGCGAACTCCTCATTCGGATACCCCATGGCGATGCAGGTCATGATCACCTCCCCCTCCGGAATCCCCGCCTCCTCGCGCACGATCTCCGAGCGCATGATCCCCTGCCCGTTCACCACCGTCCCCAGCCCGCGATCCCACGCCGCCAGGCAAATCCCATAGGACAGCGCGCCGAGATCGAAATGCACCACCGCCCCCGGGTCCAACTCCCGATCATAGGTCAACACCAGTGACACCGGCGCATCGAACTGCCGAAACCCGCGCATCACCCAATCCTGCCGCATCGCCTTGTCGTGCCGCTCGATCCCCATCGCCGCGAACAGCTTCACCGCGATCGCCACCTGCCGGCCACGATGCACGCCCTCATACTCCCCATGGCTGACGATATCCCGATTGGCCTTCCCGCCCGCCAGCATGGTCTCGGTATTGCGCCGCCGCACCCGCTCCAGCGGCGCCCCGGTCAACACATGCACATGCCACGGCTGCGTGTTCATCGAGGAAGGCGCCGCCTTCGCCACCTCCAAAATCTCCTCGATCACCGCCCGCGGCACCGGGTCATTCTTATAGCCGCGAATGCTGCGGCGGGTCTGCGCCAGCGTCTCGAATTCCATAACGTCCCTCACCTCACCATTTCCACCAGTGTGCCACCGGCGCCCGTTTTGTCCAACCGGCCCCCCCCCCGG
>CAIYPH010000602.1 GCA_903928045.1 uncultured Rhodospirillales bacterium | reverse complement strand
GGGCGGCGGCGAGGCCGGCCTGGTGGCGTGGGGCGGGACGGGCGGATGACATGGCGGCGCGGGCTCCTGGTTGGTTGGGCGCGCAGTATCTTCGATGTCACCATGTATGTCCAGGATATTTTGCCTTGATCTCGATATTTTTTCTTTTACCGTGATTGCCAGGCCAGCAGACCGCGCCGGCATGCCATGGCAGCCGTCATTCAACTATTCGGTTGACTGATTTTGTCCGGCGCTCCATATTCAACTCAACGGTTGAATATGGAGCGCCTGACATGGATGCCGTCTTTCACGCCCTGGGCGATGCGACGCGACGGGGGATGCTGGCGCAGCTCGCCGGCGGGGCGCGCAGCGTCAGCGAGTTGGCGGAGCCCTTCGCCATGTCGCTCGCCGCGGCTTCGAAGCACATCAAGACGCTGGAGAACGCCGGGCTGATCCGCCGCGAGATCCGCGGCCGCACCCATCTCTGCCGGCTCGATCCCGGGCCGCTGGCCAGCGCGCATCACTGGCTCGGCACGTATGAGCGGTTCTGGACCGGCCGCCTCGACACTCTCGAACGCCTCCTCCGCGCGGAGGACGCGGCCAACAGCAAACCCCCACATGGAGATCAGAGATGACCGACCTGACACAACCCGGCAGCTACGGCATGCTGACCGAGCCGGCGACACTGAAGATCGAACGGCTGCTGCCTGGCCCGATCGAGCGGGTATGGGACTACCTGACCCGGAGCGATTTGCGCCGCCGCTGGCTGGCATCCGGCGAGATGGAGCTTCTTGTGGGTGGTGCGTTTGAATTCGTGTGGCGCAATACCGAGCTGAGCGACCCGCCCGGCGCCTTGCCGGAGGGCATTCCTGCGGAGCGCCGGATGACCGGGACGATCACCGAACTCGCCCCGCCGTACTGGCTCGGCATCAGCTGGGGGAGCACCGGCGGGGTGGTGTTCGACCTGGCGCCGGTTGGGGCGGAGGTGCTGCTCACGCTGATCCATCGCCGGGTGACGGAGCGGTCGACGCTGCTGAACGTCAGTGCCGGGTGGCATGCGCATCTCGATGTGCTGGTGCGGCACATGAATGGCTTGGAGTCGCCGTTGTTCTGGGAGACCTGGACGCGGTTGAAGGCGGAGTACGAGGGGCGGCTGGCGGGGTGACGGTTGGCGGCGGGTGCCGCGCGCCGATCGGCAGGTGGCGGCTTCGGGCAGGAGCCGGTAGTATGCGCGGGCGCAGCGCGATGTGTTGTTCGGCTGCTGCACTGGGAATATTGGCATGGAGACCCTGATCGCCGCGATCGCCGCCTCGAAGGTTGAACTTGATCAGCTTCGCGTGCGCGCGCCCGGCGGGACGGCGAATTTCGAGCAGTCGCAAGACTTCGAGCTGACCTACACGTCCAATGCCATCGAGGGAAACACGCTGACCGCCGTCGAGACGACGATGGTGATTGAACATGGCATCACGGTCGCCGGGAAGCCGCTCAAGGACCACCTTGAGGCAATCGACCATTTCGAGGCGATCCGCTACGTGCGCGATCTCGCACGGCAGAGCGCGGCGCTGACCGAGATTGACGTGCTCAACCTGCATCGCCTGGTGATGTTACGCTCGAAGCCGGAGATTGCGGGCCGCTACGCGGATCAGGGGCGTTATGTGCTGACCGACAATGGACGCTATGGCTTTCCGTCACCGGCCGAGGTGCCATCGCTGATGGCCGCGTTTTCGGCATGGCTCGGCCGGACCGCGAGCACGCCCGAGACCGCGTTCACCGCACATCGGCGGCTTGTCGCGATCCACCCTTTCAACGACGGCAACGGGCGCACGGCGCGGCTGCTGATGAACCTGGTGTTGATCCGTGGCGGCTATCCCGCTGTTGCCATCCGCCCCGAGGATCGGCCGGCCTATATCGCGGCCCTGCAGGCAACGGGGGACGGCGGTGCGGCGGAGGCGTTCGACCGGCTTTTGTATGAACGGCTCGATGCCACTTTGCGCGAGTATGTTGGCGCCGCGCGGCAGGCGATTCCCGTGCCGACGATGCGGGACCCTGGGGATGGTTGAGCACCGCCGCCATGAGTGGTCGTTATGACCCCGTGCAGACCGGCGCCCGGGATCTCGGCAACTTGGTGATGCAACGCCGTAACGTGGATTGCCAGCCAATGGCTCCATCAATTCGGTGGGTGCGACGCACTCATTCTTCCGACGCTCGCTCGATTCAAAAAGCGACGCTTTAGACAGGCTTTCGGTAAGACGCACAGTGACTCAGCTGCCCAAAAATATCGAAGCTCTGATGGTCGCTGGGTGGCGTAAATGCGAACCCCTGAGCATCGCACCTATGCTTGATGCGTATTCCCAAGCTTCCGTGAAGTGCCTGAAACGGTGCGTTCACATTCGCGATCACCTTTTCATGTAAAGCGGCTATATACTCACGCTGGTTGTCGTGGGCCACTTTCAGGATTACGGCATGGCTGTCAAAATCGTTTGGCATCGCGTCAATCGCGGCATCTATCATGGTGTCGGTGATCATTATTATCTCTCACTTCTTTTTTGCGGATTCTACAAATGCAGAAATTTTGGCAACCAGCTGCACTCTTAATTATGTCACCTTTCATGCTTGAATGCAATTCGAAACGGAATGGTCAACGCGGCCGTGCCTCCGAGAATCATTGCCATCCGCATTTGAAGACCATCGCGCCAGCCGCGAGCAGTCATGGGTTCCAAGGGGCCACGGCCCCTTGGC
>CAIYPH010000601.1 GCA_903928045.1 uncultured Rhodospirillales bacterium | reverse complement strand
TCTCCAGGCCGGCGCGGTGGACCTGAACATCGAAATCCCGCCCATCGAGATGGACAAGGTCCGCAAGGATCCCAAGCTGAAGCTCGTCGCCTTTGACGGCCTCGGCTACTCCGGCATCAGCTTCAACCTCGCCCGCACCGCCACCGGCCAAACCCCGCTCGGCACCGATGCCCGCGTCCGCCGCGCCTTCGAACTCGCGCTCGACCGCGAGGCCCTGGTTCAGGTGGTCTATAACGGCGCCCACGCCATCACCGCCCAGCCGCTACCGCCGACCAGCCCGTTCTACGTCCCCGCGGTCGCCCCCACCAAGCGCGACCCCGCCAAGGCCCGCGCGCTGCTGGCCGAGGCCGGCGTGAAAACGCCGTTCCAGATCACCCTCACCGTGATCAACCAGCCCGACCAGGTGCAGATGGCCGAAGTCATCCAGTCGATGGCCGCCGAGGGCGGCTTCGAGGTCAAGATCAACGCCATGGAGTTCGTCGCCAGCCTCGATGCTGCCGAAAAGGGCAACACCGCCGCCTACATGGTCGGCTGGACCGGCCGCCCCGATGCCGACGGCAATATCCGCGACCTGCTGCACACCGGCGCCCCGGTCAACTGGGTGGGCTACAAGAGCGAGACTTTCGACGGGCTGATCGACCAGGCCCGCGGCATTTCCAACATGGGCCAGCGCCTGCCGCTCTATGCCAAGGCCTTCGAAATGCTGCACCAGGACCTGCCGATCCTCTACCTCTACGCCCCCCGCTGGATTTTCGGCATGTCGAGCAAAATCAGTGGATTCGCCCCGGTTGCCGACGGCATGTTCCGCCTCAACGGGGTAACGATGGCCCGCTAGTTCACCCGCGGGGCAATCGCCACCCAGCGAACCACCCGCAGCCGCCCCTCGCGGATATCCCGCAGCCGGTAAAGCCAGCGCGCTGCCTCCTCCACCAGGGAGGCAGCCTCCGCCGCACCCGGCCGCTCCCCGCGGATCTGCCGCAACATCGCCCGCCAGCCCTGCAGTACCAGCCGCGCATGCCGGGCGGATTCATCCTCGACGATCCGCACGTCACACCCATGCGCCTCGAGGATTTGCGGAATGGTGCGGCCCAATGCGTCGCCCCTTGTGCCGGCCAGGGTCTGCACCACGATGACCTGCCCCCCCGGCTTCACCGCCTGGATCGCCGCGGCTAGGATGGTCACCGGGTCCCCGGAGTCGAGCACGTCGAGCAGCACGCCGTGATGAAAGCCACGCGCCGGGAAGGCCGCCGCCTCCGGCCGCCACGTCCCGATCGTCGCCCGTTTGGCCAGCGGAATGCCGCAGCGTTGCAACCGCCGCGTCGCGATGGCGGCCAACTTGCCGTCCGCCTCGAACCCACTGACCCAGACGCCCAATGACCCCGAGATCACCCGCGCCGGCCCACCTGCCCCGCAGCCCACGAACAGCAACGAATGCGCCGCCGACAAACCGAGCGGCGCCACCAGCCGCATGATCTCAGCCTCGCCGCCGGGCCACAGGAATCCCTCGCCCCACAATACGTCGGATACCGCGAGGCGTTGCTCGTCGTTCACTTTCGGCCCCGCCGGGGTCTCCACCCCGATATCGGCGATCGCGACCGCCGCATCGGCCAGTGGCCTTTGCACCCACTTGAACAGCCGGCCCATCAGGGAAGTTCCCATGCGGCGCCCTTACTCCGATCCCTGAAACTCCACACCGCCATCATCCCGCTGACGCGTAAACGTTCCCCTAATCGACATCGGTTGACGCCAGCCCCGCCAGTGGTCCAGACACCCCCGTATGCAACGCCCCGACAGCACCTGGTTCGCCTTCCTGGTCATGACCGTCGCCGTCGTCGGCCTGACCGGCATCTTCGCGACCTACGCCGGCCCCATCCCCCTGCAACGCGCCCTGCAACGCGATGCCGCCCTCAACGAGGCCCGCGCCGCGCTGTCCGGCCCCGAACCGCAAGCCGCCCTGGACCGCCTCCGC
>CAIYPH010000600.1 GCA_903928045.1 uncultured Rhodospirillales bacterium | reverse complement strand
CCCGTGCAGACACTGCCTGCTCGCCTTATTTCGACGCGGCCTGGTATCTCCAGCGCAACCCACAGGCCCACGCCGCCATTGCCGCCGGACGCTACGCCAGCGCGCTGCACCATTTCCTCGCCGCCCCCGATGCGGGGGACCCGCTGCCCGCATTCGTGGCCGCTCATTACCGCGCGACCCAGCCGAAGGCGGTTGCCGACGTCACCGCGGGGCGCTTCACTGGGCTGTACGATGCCTTCCTGAAGGAGGGCGTCTTTGCACTCGCCACGCCCGCGCCGGGGATCGACCTTGCCGGCCTCGGCACACCGGCCCACGCCGCGGTGGACACGGGCGAGGTGCGGGATGCCTTCGAATATTTCCTATTAAACGCCGCACCGGCAGAAATCCCGGCGGAGGATGCCGCCGAGATGGTCAAAGCCGAGCCCGCCGCTACTTTGGTGGTGCCGGGCGTGCTCGGTTTCCAGGTGGATGCCACGATTTTCTGCCCCCCCGATGGGCTGCTACTGATCGGCTGGCTGCTCGCCTCGCCCGGCCTGGTGCGCAGCCTGCGGCTGGTGTGCGGCACCACGGCGATCCCAATCGATCCCGCCCGCTTCGTTGCCTCCGCGCGCCCAGATGCGCTGGCTGGCCTCGCGGATGCCGGATTTGAGGACCCTATGTGCGGCTTCATGGCGCTGGTCACCGGGGAAATAAGGTCAGGCGAGCAGATGTTCCTGGAGGCCGATTTGGCGGACGGCACGACGGCGACCCGCTCCATCCCGACGCCGGTGCTGCACGGCATGCCCGCCGTACGTGCCATTCTCGACCGGTTCGACCTGCGCTACGGCGCCCTGCAAGCGGCGATGGACGACGTGGTGGGCCCCGCCGTCGGCCGCCTCGGCCGCGCGGTGACGGCACAGCCCAAGCCCTGCGAGGTCATCCAGTTTGGCGAACCTCCCGCTTCGCCCACGATTTCGCTGCTGGTGCCACTCTATGGGCGCATCGACTTCATGGAAATCCAGCTCGCGCTCTCCACCCGCAGCGCCCATGCGCGCGGGCACGACATCATCTATCTGCTGGACGAACCGGCGCGGCGGCGCGATGCCGAGTTGCTCGCCGCCTCCGCCTTCGCCCGGTTCGGCATCCCCTTCCGCCTCGCATTGCTCGGGCGCAATCTCGGCTATGCCGGGGCGAATAATGTCGGGCTGGGCCTGGCCCGCGCACCAATTGTCGGGTTGATCAACTCCGACGTCTTCCCCGCCGAGCCCGACGGTTTCGACGTGCTGGCCGCGGCGCTTGAGGCCGATCCCGGGCTTGGCGCCATTGGCCCGCTGCTGCTGTTCGAGGACGGCACGGTGCAGCATCAGGGCATGGCATTCACCGTGCTGCCGGAATTCGCCGGCTGGCATTTCCCGCTTCATCCGCGCAAAGGCCTCGCCCCGCCCAGCGATACCGGCGTGCAGCGCCCGCCCGCCATCACCGCCGCCTGCATGTTGCTGCGGCGCGATCTGCTGCGCGAGATCGGTGGGCTCGACGAGGCGTTCCTGGTCGGGGACTTCGAGGATGCCGATCTCTGCCTGCGCCTCGCCGCCCGCGGCCTCGCCGTTGGCGTGCATCACGGCGTGCGGATGCATCACCTCGAACGCCAGTCCCAGGCCGGATCGGAGCAACGCTGGCGGATGAACATGACGCTCTACAACGCCTGGGTGCACGAGGCCCGCTGGGGCGGGGCGCTCGCCGCACAGGTGCAGTCATGAGCCGCAAAACCGCCCGCGCCGCAGCCCCCCCTGCCCCGGCACCGGAACCCGGCCGTATCCTAATCGCCGCACACAGCCACCCCGCGGTCTCGCGCGGCGGGGCGGAGATCGCTGCGTGGCGCCATCATCAGGCGATGCAGGAAGCGGGTTGGCAATCCTGGTTCATGGGCGCGGCGCGCGAGGCCGCCACGCGGGCCGGCAGCGCCATCACCCAGCCCTTCGGGCCGGACCAGTTCCTCTACACCTCCACCAGTTTCGACTGGTTCAAATTCGCCAACCCTGACCCCAATTTCCCCCGCGAATTCCGTGCCATGCTGCGCGATCTGCGGCCGGATGTAGTGCATTTCCACCACTATGCGGTGTTCGGCGTGGAATCCTTCCTGCACATCCGCGAGACCCTGCCGGATTGCCGGATTGTGCTGACGCTCCATGAATACCAGGCGATCTGCAACCATTATGGGCAAATGGTGAAGCGCGAGCGGCAGGAACTGTGCAACCAGGCCACTTTGCGGGAGTGCAACCGCTGCTTCCCCGAATACGGCCGGGCCGATTTCTTCCTCCGGCAGGCATATGTCCAGCGCTTCTTTGGGCTTGTCGACCATTTCGTCTCGCCGAGCCGCTTCCTCGCCGATCGCTACATTACCTGGGGGCTGGATGCCGCGCGGGTCAGTGTGATCGAAAACATCATCGCCCCCCCCACCGAAGTAGCCACGCCGTCGCGGTCAGGGGCGCGGCTGCGCATCGGCTATTTCGGGCAGATTTCCACGCTGAAGGGCATCGACGTGCTGCTCGATGCTGCCGCTCTGCTGGAGGCGGATGGCAATAGCGCGGTGCAGATCGAGGTGCATGGCGACCACACCAACCAGCCAGCGGAATTCCAGGCCCGCTTCACCGCCCGCCTTGCCGAAACCGGCCGCAACGTGCGCTTCCATGGCCCCTACGGGAACGAGCAGGTGGACCGGTTGATGCGCGGCGTGGATGCCGTTGTGGTGCCCTCGATCTGGTGGGAAAACGCCCCGGTGGTGATCCAGGAATGCCTGCGCAACCGCCGCCCGGTGATCTGCTCGGATATCGGGGGCATGGCCGAGAAGGTTAGGGACGGGGTGGATGGGCTGCATTTCCCGGTCGGCGATGCTGTGGCGCTGGCCGACATGCTGGCCGAGTTGGCGGCCGACCGCGCCCGCCTCCCTGCCATCGCCAAGACGATGCGCGGCCCGGCCGGGAATGAAGAGACCCTGGCCGAGCATCTCAGCCTCTACGCGGCGCTGCGGGGCGCCTGAGCCTCAGTTCCCCGCAAACACCGGCTTCCGCCGCTCGGCGAAGGCGTAAAAGGCGCGGCCGAAGTCCTTGGTTTGCATGCAAATCGCCTGGGCCTGGGCCTCCGCCTCGATGGCGCTGTCGATATCCATGTCCCATTCCTGGTGTAGGCAGCGCTTGGTCATCGCGTGGGCGAAGGTCGGCCCGTCCGCGATGCTGGTGGCGAGTGCCTCTGCCTCGGTCAGCACCGCATCTGGCGCGCAGAGCCGGTTGAAGAAGCCCCAGCGCTCGCCCTCCACGCCATCCATCGATCGCCCGGTGTAGAACAGCTCGGCGGCCCGGCCGACGCCGATGATGCGGGGCAGGATGTTGCAGGCCCCCATGTCGGCGCCCGCCAAGCCCACGCGTGCGAACAGAAACGCCGTCTTGCTGCCGGCGGTGCCCAGCCGCAGGTCGGAGGCCATCGCGAGAATGGCGCCGGCGCCGGCGCAGACGCCATCGACCGCCGAGACGATCACCTGCGGGCAGGCGCGCATCGCCTTTACAAGGTCACCGGTCATGCGGGTGAAATCCAGCAGCCCCTGGGTGTCGCCGGCCTCCTGCATGCGCACCAGCGGGCCGATGATCTCATGCACATCGCCGCCGCTGCAGAAATTGCCGCCGGCGCCGGTGATCACCACCGCCTTCACCGCGTCGGCATAAACGAGGGCGCGGAACAGGTCTCGCAACTCGGCGTAGCTCTCGAAGGTCAGTGGGTTCTTCCGCTCCGGCCGGTTGAGCGTGATGGTGGCTACCTTGCCCTGGAGCGACCACAGGAAATGCTGGGGCTGCCAGGTGGCGAAGTCGATGCGGCCGCGGTCATGGGGCAGTGCCATTGGGGGGTCTCCTGGTTTCCAGCCCCCTGCATGCCCCGGAAAACGCGGCCAATCAACGCGTGGTCAGCCGAAGCGGGCGAGATAGGGCTCGGCGAGTTCGGCGCTGGCACGCACGAAGGGAGCGCCGAGGCTTTGCGCCAGTTCGGTCTCCATGTGGGAGCCGATCCAGCACACCGCCATCATCCGGCGCAGCAGCAGGAAGCTCGGCAATTCCGCCTCCTCCGCCGCCGAAAGCGGCATCACGCTGCGATAGCCCTCGACCCAGGCGGCGGTCCAGTCCGAGACCTCTGGATGCTCCTCCATGAAGGTCACCGTGGTCGCGTAGTCGTAGAGGAACCAGCCGAAGCCGCAATCATCGAAATCGATCACCGCGACCTCGGACCCATCGACCAGGAGATTGGCGGCGCGGAGATCGGCATGGATGAGACCGCGCCGCTCCGGCCCGTCGCCGAAGGCCGCCAGCCGGCGCCCGATCGTGGCGACCGCGCGGGCCAGAATTGCGCGGGTCTCGCCTGATGCGCTGGGGGCGGCGTGCCAATGGCCCCAGATCGGCCGCTCGCCGAGCATCGTCGTCATGTCCCAGGATTGCCGGGCAAAACCCTGCGGCAGCGGCCAGGCGCGGGCGTGGCGGTGCAGCCGAGCGGTTACCGCGCCGAGCTGGCCCATGGTGCCGCGCATATCCGCCGCCTCAGGCTCGCGCCCATCGAGAAAGCTGAACAGCACCGCACGGCGCGGCGCATCCACGCCTGGGCCATGCACCACCTGGAGCAGTTCGCCGTCGCGCCCGGGCAACGCCGGGGCGGTGCGCACCACGCCATCGGCCTGCAGGGCGGCAAGCCAGTTCAGCTCGGAAAGTATTGCAGAGTCAGTGTGATAACCCGGGCGGTGCAGCCGCAGGATGAGCGGCGCGGCGCGATCCGGGTCGTCGATACGGTAGGTGATGTTCTCGGAGTGGTTGATCATCCGGGCAGTGGCACGCGGCCCGATGTCCCAGCGCGCCAGGCTGGCGGCGACCATGCGGTCATAGGGCGCAAAATCGAAATCATCCATGCCGTGCCTCCATCACCCCGCCAGCATCTCGCGCCGCCGCGCGTGCTGCAATGCCACATTGCGATTGACGCAAAGCGAGGTAGGCCGGACACTTCCTCCATCCATTCAGCGAGGAGCCCTGCCATGTTCCGCCTGCCCCGCCGCGTCGTGCTCGGTTCCGCCCTGGCAACACCCTTCGTGCAGCGGGCGCACGCCGAGGATGCCACGCTGACGCTGGCCGCTTATTCCGGCATTTTCGAGGATAATTACCACGCCGCGGTGGTTGAGCCGTTCATGGAGGCGACCGGGATCAAGGTGGTCTACTACCCCGCCGGCTCCTCGGCGCAGACGCTCGGACTGCTGCGCGCGCAAAAAGCCGCCCCGCAGCTCGACGTGGTACTGTTCGACGTCTCGGTGGCGAAGGGTGCGACGGATGACGGGCTGCTGGAGGATATCTCCGACCTCGCCGTGATGAAGGACCTGCTGCCAATGGCCTTCACCAAGGGCGTGGCCGGCGCTGCCGGAACCTTCGACAACTACGTGATGCTCTACGCGCCCGACAAGGTGAGCCCCGCACCGACCTCGTGGAAGGATTTCTGGAACCCCAAATTCAAGGACCGCATCGCCATCACCGCCCCGCCCGATATCGTCGGCATCAGCTTTGCGTTGATGGCCAACAAGGCCTGGGGCGGCGGGGACTATCGCAAGTCCGTCGAGACTGGGCTCGCCAAGATCGCGGAAATGGCGCCGAACGTGCTGAGCTGGGCCCCGGCCCCCGACCCCTACACCTTCATCATCCAGGGCCAGGCCGATCTCGCGGTGGGTTGGAATGCGCGTGGGCAGATCTATTCGGCAAGTTCGGGCGGCAAGCTGGCGGTGGCGATCCCGACCGAGGGCTCGCTGTTCCAAATTAACAACATGTGCCTGGTGAAGGGCGCCAAGAACCCGGGGCCGGCCAAGCGCTTCATCGAATACGCGTTGGGCGCGGAGGCGCAGAAGGCCTTCACCGAGCGGATGTTCTACGCGCCGGTGAACGCCAAGGCGCAGATCTCGGCCGAGGCCCTGGCCCGCACCGCGGCGACGCCGGAGCGTATGGCCAACATGCTGGATATCGACTGGCTGGAGATCGCTCGCATCCGCGATGGCATGGCCGAGCAGTGGCGCCGGCGCATCCTGACCAAGCGCTGAGCGTGGCGGGCACCGCCCTCGTTCTCGAGGGCCTGACCAAGCGCTACGGAACGCTGGCGCCGGCAGTGGATGCGCTGTCGCTCACGGTGCAACCGGGCGAGTTCATCGGCCTGCTCGGTCCCTCCGGCTGCGGCAAGACGACGACGCTGCGCATGATCGGCGGGCTGATCGAGGCCAGTGGCGGGCGCGTGCTGGTGGATGGGCGGGACGTCACCGCCCTGCCGCCGCACCGGCGGGACATGGGGATCGTGTTCCAGAACTATGCGCTGTTTCCCCATATGGATGTGGCGGGCAACGTTGCCTTCGGGCTTGAGATGCGCGGCATGAAGCGGGGCGAGATTGCCGCCAAAGTGGAAGCCGCACTCGATCTCGTCCGCCTCGGGCACCTCGCCAAACGCCGGCCGAAGGAGTTGTCGGGCGGGCAGCAGCAGCGGGTGGCTTTGGCGCGCGCGCTGGTGATCGAGCCTTCCGTGCTGCTGCTCGACGAACCGCTCTCCAACCTCGATGCCAAGCTGCGCGAGGAGATGCGGGCGGAAATCCAGGATATCCAGCGCCGGCTGGGCATCACCACCATCTTCGTCACCCATGACCAGGCCGAGGCGTTGGCGATGTGCGATCGCATCGCGGTGATGACGCAGGGCCGCATCGCCCAGCTCGGCACGCCGCACGATATCTACGAGCACCCCGCGAGTGAGTTCGTGGCCGACTTCGTGGGCCGCAGCAATCGCATCGCCGGCCACGCCGCCGATGGGCGCATCACCATCGGGGATCTCGCGATCGCCGCCCCTGCCCCGATTTCGCCGGGGCCGGTGACAGTGATGATCCGCCCGCATCGCATCGCCTTTACTGCGGGGGGTGAGGGCTGGAACGAGGTGCGCGGCAGCGTGCGCCGCATCACCTACGTGGGCGACGTGCTGGCCTGCGAGGTCGCAGCCGGCGGAGCGATCTTCCTCGTCGAACAGCCGACCCAGCCGGGCGCGCCGCCGCCTGAAACGGGGGCGGAGGTGCGCATCGCCTGGCGGGTGGCCGACACGCTGGTCTTCCCGCGCGAGACCGCGTGATGCGGCTGCCTGCCCTGCTGCTCGGCCCGGCGCTGCTGGTCAACCTCGCGATCTTCATCGCGCCGATGGCCAATCTCGCCGCGCTATCCTTCCACGAGGCGCGGCCGAGCGGCGGGGTTGGGCCGGGCCCGACGCTCGCCACCTGGGCGTCGATCGCCGAGGACGAATACTACATCGAACTGGTCACCGGCAGCATTGGCGTCGCGCTGGGGGTGACGGTGCTGACGCTGCTGGCCGGGTATCCGCTGGCGCTGTTCATCCATCGCGCGGCGCCGCGCTGGCGCAATTTGCTGATGGTCGCCTGTATTTCGCCGTTGCTGGTCTCGGCGGTGGTCCGCACCTATGGCTGGATGGTGATCCTCGGCGATACCGGGCTGGTGGCGGCCATGCTGCGGTTTCTCGGCATGGCGAAGCCGCCGCGCATGGTGTTCAACCTCACCGGCGTGGTGATCGCGCTGGTCGAAATCCTGATGCCGACCATGATCCTGTGCCTGCTGGCCGGGTTCGGGCGGCTCAACGCCTCGCTGGAGGAGGCTACGGCGAGCCTCGGGGCGCCGCGCTGGCGGGTGTTCACGCGAGTGGTAATGCCGCTGAGTTTGCCGGGCGTGCTGCTGGGCTGCCTGCTCGCCTTCGTGCTGACGGTCTCGAGCTTCATCACACCGAAGCTGCTGGGCGGCGGGCGGGTGATCCTGCTGGCGACCGAGATCTACGATCAGGCGATCGTCACGTTGAACTGGCCGGTGGCGGCGGCGTTGTCGGTGCTGTCGCTCGCGGTGTTCGGGCTCGCCTTGCTGCTCTACGGGCGGCTGCTGCGGGTTGTGGAGGCATGATTGGCCGCGCCGCGCATCGCGCGCTGATCGCCGCGCTGTTCCTGTTCCTGCTGGCACCGGTGGTGCTGGTGATCCCCATGTCCTTCTCGGCGGACGCCTTCCTGGTGTGGCCGCCCTCGGGGTTCAGCCTGCGCTGGTACGCAGCGATGTGGCGCGAGACCAAGCTGATGGAGGCGGCGCGCAACAGCGTCCTGCTGGCCTGCCTGGTGTGTGCGGCGACGCTGGTGCTTGCCATGCCCGCCGCCCTGGTGCTGGCGCGCGGGCGGTTTCGTGGCCGTGAGGCGCTGGTGGCGCTACTGACGGCACCGCTGCTGCTGCCGACCATCGTGCTGGCGCTGGCGTTGCTGATCCTGTTCGTCGGCTACGGGCTGATCGGATCCTGGCCGGGATTGCTGCTGGCGCATCTGCTGGTGGCGCTGCCCTATGGCATTCGCGTGCTGATGACCGCGGTCTCCACCCTGCCGCCGGCGGTCGAGGAAGCGGCATCGAGCCTCGGCGCCGCGCCCTGGCGCGTGTTCCGCCGCATCACCTTGCCGCTGATGCTGCCGGGCGTTGCGGCCACCGCGGCGATCGTCTTCCTGGTTTCGTTCGACGAGGTGGTGATCAGCCTGTTCGTGGTGGGGCCGGAGTTGACCACGCTGCCGGTGGCGATGTTTCGCTACGTGGAAAGCCGGACCGACCCGCTGGTCGCCGCCGTTTCGGCCCTGCTGGTGCTGTTGACGCTCAGCATCGTCATGGTGCTGGAGCGTGCGGTGGGGCTGGGGCGCGCGTTGGGCAAATAGAAAAATCGTGCAAGGAGAACCACATGTTCGTCGTCAATGAACTACCGTCGCAGATCGACCCCGCGCTGATTGCACTGCTGGAGCGGGCCGAACCCGCGACCATCGGGCATTTCCTGCATTACGGCTTCGTCGATCCTATGATCGCCGCGCGCTGGCAGGTGCCGCGCATCGCCGGCACCGCCGTCACAGTGCGCTGCGCGGGCAATGACAGCACCATCGTGCATTACGCGCTCGGCCAGTTGCGTCCCGGCGATATCCTGCTGATTGACCGGGTGGGCGACGTGAAGCACGCGCCCGTTGGCGGCGGCGTGGCCTTCGCCGCGCGCGAGGCGGGCTGCAAGGGCATCATCATCGATGGGGTTTCCACCGACATCCAGGAAGTGCGGGATTACAAGGTGCCGGTGTGGTCACGCGGCCTGTCGGCGATCACCACCAAGGTGATATTCCAGCAGGGCCAGTTCTGCGTCCCAGTCTCGATCGGCGGCGTCGCAGTTAATCCCGGCGATGCGGTGCTGGCCGATGAGAACGGCATTCTGGTGCTACCGTCGAATGCCGCGGCGATCACGTCTGCGGCGGAGCGGGCGATCGCGATGCAGGCCGCCGAGGGGCCACGCCTGGCCGAGGTAGCAAAGGGCAAGCGGCTGCCCGATCTTAACGGCACCAATGCGAAGCTGCGCGAGATCCTATTGGCGCAGAAAGGGAAGTGACCCCGCGGAACGGAGCCGCTAGTGCGGCGTCCGTGAAAAGCCGACGGCGGCGTTCATGCTACCAGAGTTCGATTGCTCGACGCGCACGTCGGGAAGCCCCATGGGCTTGCTCCCGACACCGAGTCCGCCGCCGAGCGTCGCGATCCCGTTGATAACCATCGCGCCGAGCATCGCGGTCAGCAGGCTGAATTCAAGGCGGGTGAACCCCCGTTTCGCGCGAAGTAGACTGAATTCACTCAAGCTTCGCTTGTCCATCGCAGCACTCCCTATGTGACGGTCATGGTGGCGACTGGGATACAATCGTTGCGTGCTCCCGCGCCGTAACCGACCGATTCGGAGCATTGGCACTTTCGGTTAAGAATGTGTTTACCAACCGTCATGCCTGGGCATTTTAGCGTAAATTACCGCTAGACCGGAAGT
>CAIYPH010000599.1 GCA_903928045.1 uncultured Rhodospirillales bacterium | reverse complement strand
TCGGCGCCTATTTCGCCTATCTCCGCCTGCCCGACTGGGCTGCCGATTCGCCCGCCACCGCCGAGCGCCTGGCCAGCGAATGTGGGCTCGCGAGCCTGCCCGGCGCCTTTTTCGGCCCCGGCCAGGACCGCCACCTCCGCCTCGCCTTCGCCAATGTCGACGCCGAGACCATCGCACGCGTGCCGGAACGGCTCAACCTGTTGTGACGTTGACCGGCCGGATCAGTAGGGCGTCCAGCACCTTGGCGCCCTGCCCTTCCGGCAGTACGGCGACTGGATTGAGATCGAGCGCCTCGATCAGCCAGTCATAGGCCTGGGCGACCGCCGATATCCGGCACAGCAGCGCAGCGAGTGCGGTCCGATCGCCCGGCGCCTGGCCGCGGAAACCGGCGAGGAGTGGGGCAAGCCGGCTGCTGCCGATCAGCCGCTCGGCCGCGGCCTGGTCGAGCGGCAGCACTTCAAGCGCGTGGCCGCCGAGCAATTCCACCAGCACCCCGCCGGGGCCGACGGTCAAAGTCAGGCCGAACGGAGCGGCGCGCGACAAGCCGACCAGCGCCTCGGTGCCTCCTGTCACCATCTCCTGCACCAGCACGCCGGCGATCCGGGCCGTGGGTGCGTGGAGCCGGGCGGCCGTGATGATTTCGCCATAGGCTGAGCGCACCGCTTCCGCACCCATGACCCCGAGCCGGATGCCACCCGCTTCGGTCTTGTGCTGGATATCGGGCGATTCGATCTTGAGCGCGACGGGCGCGGCGAATTCGGCGGCGAGGCGCGCCGCCATATCTGCATCGGTGGCGAGCGCCTCGCGGGTCACGGCGATGCCATGGGCGGCGAGGAACAGCTTGGTCTCCCGCTCCGTCAGCGGCGCCCCTCCGGCGAGCCTGGCGCGCCAGAACGGATCTGGCGCCACCAGCTCGGTCGCGATGTGGGCTGGCGCCACCGCCAGCATTCCGGCGATCGCCGCCATCGCCGCGGACCCGCCACGCAGCACCGGCAATCCGGCGGCAGTCAGCGGCGCCTCGACATCGGGATGCATGCCGCCGGAAAGCAGGCTGAGCACCGCGAGGGGCACGTCGCGTCCGGTGCCATAACCAGCGATGGCGTTGATGAAGCCCTGGTATTCCGCCGCCCCCGCCGCATCGATCCCGCGCGGCGCATCCTGCAGCACGGCGATCTGGCCGACGGCGGGATCGCCGGCGAGCAGGTCGAGCGCCCGGGCGTAGCGGGCGGGGTCGCCAAAAACGATGCCGGTGAGGTCCAGCGGGTTCGCGGGATGAACGTAGGCCGGCAGGAGCTCGCCCAGCGCCGCGCGCGTGCGGTCGCCGAGATCGGCCAGCGCGACGCCGGCGCTCTCCGCGAGATCGGCAAGATGAGCGAGGCCGCCGCCGCTGATGCCGATGGCGGCGAGGCCCGGCCTGGCCGGGGCGCGGCGTGCGGCAGCCAGCACGCAGGTTTCCATGACGGTATCGAGGTCGTCCGCCTCGATCACCCCATGGCGGCGGAAAAAGGCGCGGAACGCCTCGTTCGATCCGGCCAGGGCCCCAGTATGAGCCGCCGTCGCCGCGGCCCCGCGGATGGAGCGCCCCGAGCGCATGGCGACCACCACGATGCCCGCTTCATGCGCCTTTGCCATGGCGCGGGCGAAACCGGGTGGGTCGGCGATCTGCTCCAGCAGCAGCGCCACCACCCGCGCTTCACCGCTCGCGGCAAAATATCCGAGATAATCCGCCACATCCGTCACGGCCGCATTGCCGGCGGAGACGACATGGCTCAGGGCCAACCGGCCATTATGGGCCATGCCGATCGCGGTGGCGCCGGAATGGGATATCACCGCCACGTCGCCCACCGGCAGCCCGGGCGCGAGGCGCGAGCTGAACAGCGCCACCCGCTCGCGCAGATTGTACAAGCCGACGCAGTTCGGCCCGCATAGCGCCATGCCGGCGGCGCGCGCATCGGCCGCCATCGTCGCCTGCATCCGCCGCCCTGCCTCGCCTGCCTCGCCGAAGCCGCTGCCCAGCACCACCGCGGCCCTGATGCCGAGCCCAGCCGCCTCGGCGACAACAGCGCCGGCGCCGGCGGCGGGAATTGAGACCACTACCACGTCGGGCACTTCGCCGAGGGCGGACAGGCTGGGCGCGGCAGGATGGCCGTAGATGCGCCGCGCCGTCGGATGGACCGGCAGCACGCGGCCAGTGAAGCCGGTGTCGCGCAGATTGCGCAGCACGAAGCCGGATTGCGCCTCGGGCCGTTCGGACGCACCGACGATCGCGACGCTGCGCGCCGCCATCAGCCGGCGCATCGCCTCCATGCTCAGTCGAGCCCCTTGAAGGGGTTGTCGCGCACGGCGAGATATTCCTTCAGCGACATGCCGGCGAGCATGCGCATCCACTCCCGCCCGCCCTTGGTGGAATACAGCGCTGCGATCGCCTCAATGTTGTACTGATGGGCGGAGAGGAAGCCCGCCAGCGCCTGCTGATTGTTGATCGAGGCCTTGGTGTATTTCAGCGCGGGCTCCGGCATGCGGGCCATTTTGCGCGCGAGCTTGTCAGTCGCGGCAGCAAGCTCCGCTTCGGGCACCACCTTGTTGACCACGCCCATTTCCCGCGCGGTCTGCGCATCCACCAGATCGCCGGTGTACATCAGCCAGCGCGTGTCGCGGTTGGAGAGCGACCAGGGCATCATCAGCGAGGGCGGGCCGGAATTGTGCCGCACCTCGGGCTCGCCGAAGCGCGCGGTATCGGCGCAAATCGCGAGGTCGCAAGCCAGCACAAGTTCCATCGCGCCGGCGAGCGCATAACCGTGCACCGAGGCGATGACCGGCATCGGGGCGCGCCATATATCGAGCAGAACGGCGACGTTCTCCGCCATGTCCTCGCGCCAGAAATCGACATCGACGTCGAAATCTCCGCCCTGCATGTCATAGCCGGCCGAGAAGGCGCGGCCGGCGCCCTTGATGACCAGGGCGTTGATGCCGGGATCGGCCGAGGCGGCGGCGACGGCGGCGCCCATTTCGCGGATCACCGTCTTGTTCATCGCGTTGAGCTTTTCCGGCCGGTTGATCGTTAGCGTGGCGAACTTGTGGTCCGGGTCTTTCTGAAGCAGCAGGGTTTCGTAGGGCATCGCGAGGCCTCTCAGGTTCAGGTGGGAAGGGCGGCGAGCGCCACGGCGATCCGGGCGGCCAGGTTGGCGTTGTTGCGCACCAGCGCGATATTGGCGGTGAGGCTGCGGCCCTCGGTCAGCTCATTGAGCCGCGCGAGCAGGAAGGGCGTCAGCGCCTTGCCGCCAATGCCGCGCTCCGCCGCCTCGCCAACCGCGGCGGCGATTTCCGCCTCAAGCTCGATGGCGTGCTCGGCCGGGATCGGGTTCGCGATCAGCAGTCCGGAGCCGGCGCCGAGTGCACGGTGATGACGGATCACCTCGGCGATCTCTGCAGGGGTGTCGAAGCGGTGATCGGCCTTGAGGCCGCTGGTGCGGGAATAGAATGCGGGGAAGTCATCGGTGCCGTAGGCGAGCACCGGCACGCGCTGGGTTTCGAGGAATTCCAGCGTCTTCGGGATATCGAGGATCGACTTCACACCCGCGCAGACCACGGCGGTGCCGGTGCGGCCGAGTTCCACGAGATCGGCCGAGATGTCGAAGCTGGTCTCGGCCCCCCGGTGCACGCCGCCGACGCCGCCGGTCGCGAAGATCGGGATGCCCGCCCGCTCGGCCAGGATCATGGTCGCCGAAACGGTGGTGCCCGCGGTCGCGCGACGGGTGAAGGCGGCGGCAAGGTCACGCGAGGACGTCTTGACGACGCCGGTATCGCGCCCGAGGCGCTCCAGCAGCGCGGCATCGAGGCCGACGCGCGGCACACCGTCGATCACCGCGATGGTCGCCGGGGTGGCGCCCTGCACGCGCACCTCGTCCTCGATCAACATCGCGGTCTCGACGTTCTGCGGCCAGGGCATGCCGTGCGAGATGATGGTCGATTCGAGCGCGACCACTGGGCGGCCGGCAGCCAGGGCGGCGGCGACCTCCTCGGACAGAATGGTTTGCATCAGCACTCCATGATCATGCGGCCGGCGGCTGCCTGCTCGAGCAGCGCCGAGGTGAGTTCGGGCAGCACCGTTGCCTCCGACTCGACCGTGAGCGCGGCGAGCAGGGTGCCGGTCCGGGCGGCGTCGAGCGTGGCGGCACCGGAGAGAAGCCGATAGAGCATGCCGGCAACCAGCGCATCCCCCGCGCCGGTCACGTCCCGCGGCACCGCCTGCCAGGCCGCGACATGGCGGGGTGGGTGGTCCCCGTCCAGCACCAGCGCCCCCTCGGCGCCGATGGTCAGCACCACGCGGGCGGCACCACGGGCGCGCAGACGCTCAGCCATCACCTCCGGCGCCGCCGTGACCCCGAGAATGGCGGCGGCCTCGTCGCGATTGGCGAAAAGCAGTTCGATCCCCGCGAGATCGGCCGGCAACCGTGCCGCCTTGGGAGCCGAGACGGCATTGACGGCGAGTGATGCCCGCCCGGCGCGAGCGCGCTCCACCACCCCAGCCAAGACCGGCGCCGGCAGGTTGCAATCGGCGAAAATCCAGTCGGCAGAGGCCAGATGCGGCCAGGCGCGATTGAGGTGGGCGAGGTCGAACGACTCGAAAATCGCCATGTCGGCGATGCCGAACGCCAGATCCTTCGCGGGATCGAGAATGGCGACATATTCCGCCGTCGCCCGCCCGCCCATGGTGACAACCTGCGAGGTGTCGACGCCGAGATCGCCGAGGTGGCGGATGATGTCCCGCCCGGCCTCGTCGGCGCCGAGGATGGTGACGAAGCTGGTGGCGACGCCGAGACGGGCCAGCGTCTCCACCACGTTGCGGGCGACGCCGCCGAAACTGCGTCCGCCGCTGGCGGGGTTGGAGGTACCGGGCAGCAAGGTGCCGGCCACGTGGTATTTGCGGTCGATGGCGGCAGCGCCGATGCAGGCGATGCGGCGCGGCCGGGGCAGCACGTAGCCGCGGCCGAGAATGCAGCCCTTGCGCACGAGGTTGACGACATGGGCGGCAACCGTGGAGCGCGCGAGGCCCAGGGTCTGTGCAATTTCGCCCTGCGCGACGAAGGGATTGGCCGCGATCAGTTCGTAGACGGCGCGTTCCTGGGGGCTGAGTTCGTCCATGTCTGATCCCGGCGGGTGGGTGCAGAAGATAAACAGAAGACGATCTTGTCAACACTGGTTTACCCCGTTAGCGTTTTGCCTCCCCCGCGAGGCGGCTTCCGGCATGGCGCACAGCGATCTCCCGATCATCGATATCAGCCCCTTCCGGCATGGCGTGGCGGCTGGTGACGCGGTGGTCGCCGCTGTGGCGCGGGCGTGTCAGGACATCGGCTTCTTCATCGTCACCGGCCATGGCGTAAGCCCGGCGGCTACAGCCGAGGTCTATGACACGGCACGCGCCTTTTTTGACCTGCCGGACCCCGAGAAGGCCCACCTCACCGGCGCGCAAGCAGAGATGGGCGGCGTCGGCTATGCGCCGCTGTTGCAGGAGGCCCTGGCCGCGACCAAGGGGATCGCGACGCCGGGCGACCTCAAGGAGAGCCTCAATTTCGGCCCGCGTCTCCCCGGCAGCCCCTGGCCCGCGCGCCCGGAGGGGCTACATACGGCCTTTGCTGTCTATTTCGCCGAGATGGAGCGGCTGGCGCAGGTGCTGCGGCGGATTTTCTGCGCCGCCATCGGCCTGCCGCCCGACCATTTCGAGCCGGATTTCGTCGACCATCTCTCGGCGTTGCGGGTCATCAACTACCCCGCCCCGGCAACCGATCCCCTGCCCGGCCAGTTGCGCGCCGGCAGCCATACCGACTACGGGTTCATGACGATCCTGCGCTCCGAGGCCGCGCCGGGCGGATTGCAGGTGCAGCGGCGCGACGGCAGCTGGATCGACGCGCCGGCCGTCGAGGGCGGCTACATCATCAATATTGCCGATGCTTTCATGCGCTGGACCAACGACGCCTGGGTTTCCACGCCACACCGCGTGGCAAACCCGCCGGCAAGCGAACGGCGCGCGGCGCGGCGGCAGTCGATCCCGTTCTTCGTGAACCCCTCGGCCGAGACATTGATCACCTGCCTGCCGCAGTTCTGCGGGCCGGACCGGCCAGCGAAATACGCGCCAATGCGCTATCGCGACTACATCGCCCACAAGACCAGCCAGGCCTTCGCCGGGCCGGCCGGCTGAACTAGGAGAGTTTCATGACGCGGATCGATCGACGGAGTTTTCTCGCGGCCGGCACGGCGGCGGCACTGGCGCCGCGCGGGGCCGCGGCTCAGGGCAAGACGCTGGTGGTGCCGACGCTCGGCGGCGTGTGGGAGCAGTTCTGGCGCAAGGAGATCGTGCCGCGCTTCGAGAAGGCCAGCGGCGCCAAGGTAACGCTCGATGTCGGTAATGGACGCGTGTTCGGCGCCAATCTGCGCGCCGCTGGGGTGACCAAGCCGCCCTACTCGGTGATCATGACCAACGAGGTGTTTGCCTCCGGCCTGCGCAAGGAAGGATACTTCGAGAAGCTCGACCTCACGAAGCTGTCCAACTACGCCGATCTCTACCCGATGGCGCGCGCGACCGACGGCTGGAGCGCGCTCGGCGCCGTCTCGCCCATCGGCATCGGCTACCGCACGGACATGGTGAAGACCAAACCGAAGGCCTGGAAGGATCTCTGGAGCAACCCGGAGTTCAAGGGAAAAATCGGCCTCTACAATTTCGCCAACAGCGCCGGGAAGATGGAGTTGCTGCTGGCGTCGAAGATTTTCGGCAAGGACCAGTACGACGTCGATGCCGGGTTCGCGGCGTTGGGCAAGCTCGGCCGTGTCATCCAGGTGGATTTCAACCTCTCCACCGCGCTGGCCGCCGGCGAAATTACGGTCGCACCCTATGATTTCGGCGAAATCTCGCGCCTGCGCCGCCAGGGCCTGCCGGTGGATTGCATCATCCCGGAGGAAGGGATGGTGATGTTCGACCAGTCGGTGAATATCACCGCGCACGGGCCGGACAAGGAGCTGGCCTATCAGTACATGAACTTCCTGATTTCGCCGGAGATCCAGGGCCTGCTGATGCGCGAGTTCTTCGTCTCGCCGACCAACTCGAAGGTGATCGTGCCGCCCGACCTGCAGGCCGACGTGCCGGTATCCGGGCCGGACATGGCGAAGATCCTGACCTGGGATTGGGATTTCGTGAACAAGAACCAGGGCGAGCTCGCCGAGCGCTGGACCAAGACGTTTAGCTGAGCACGGCCGAATGACGGAAGTTGCGCTGCGGAACCTGACCAAGCGGTTCGGTTCCATCGCGGCGGTGGATGGGGCGTCGCTCTCGATCGGGCACGGCGAGTTTGTGTCCCTGCTCGGCCCCTCCGGCTGCGGCAAGACGACCACGCTGAAACTGATCGCCGGCTTCGAGCAGGCCGATGGCGGCGAGATTCTGTTCGACGGGCAGGATGTCGCCGGGCTGCCGGCGGAGCGGCGCGATATCGGGCTGGTGTTCCAGAACTACGCGCTGTTCCCGCACATGACGGTGGCAGGCAACCTCGCCTTCGGGCTGGAAATGCGCAAGCGGCCCAAGGTGGAGATCACCCGCAAGGTGGCCGAGGTGCTTGAGATGGTGCAGCTCCAGGGGCTCGGCGGGCGCTATCCGCGCGAATTATCGGGCGGACAGCAGCAGCGCGTGGCGCTGGCCCGCGCCTTGGTGATCGAGCCGCGCATTCTGCTCCTCGATGAACCACTGGCCAATCTCGATGCGCGGCTGCGCGACGAGATGCGGCTGTTCATCCGCAACCTGCAGCGCCGGGTCGGGATCACCACGATCTACGTCACCCATGACCAGGCGGAGGCGCTGACGATGTCGGACCGCGTGGTGGTGATGTTTGGCGGCCGGGTCGCACAGGTCGGTGAGCCCGAGGACATCTATGACCGGCCGGCGAGCCGCGCGGTGGCGGAGTTCGTCGGGCGGGTGAATGTGATTGCGGCGGAGGTGACCGCCGCCACCGCGGAGGGCTGCCGCGTTTCATGCCCGCTCGGCGAATTCACCCTGCCCCGCCCCGGCCGTCCGGGCGAGCGGATCGAGCTGGCACTGCGGCCGGAAGCGGTTGTGCTCAGCGCCGGCGGGCCGGCGGTGATCGAGGAGGCCGCCTATTCAGGCGGGCTGATCGACTACCGCGTGCGGCTCGGCGAGACGGTGATCGACGTACAGGGCTTCCCCGCGCCGCGCTTCTCCGTCGGAGATGCCGTCTCGTTCGACGTGCCGTGGGCACGGCTGTGGCCGCTCGGATGAGAAAGGCGCCGCTGCTGCTTATCCTGCCGGCAGCATTGGTGCTGCTGGTTTTTCTGGTGGTACCCTACCTCAACATTGTGCTGATGAGCCTGCGCGTGCCCGGCAGCGGCGTGCCTTACGCACCTGGCTGGACGCTCGGGAACTACGCGAAATTCTTCTCCGACCGGTTCTACCTTGAGCAACTCGCCAACACGCTGTGGATCGGCGTGGCGACCACGCTCGCCTGCCTCCTCGTGGGCTATCCGGTCGCGGTGCAGCTTGCCCGCGGCACCGGCGCGATGCGCGGCCTGCGCTACGGGATCGTATTGGCGCCGCTGCTGGTGGGCATCGTCATCCGCAGCTATGGCTGGACCATCCTGCTGGGCAATAACGGTGTCATCAACCGCACCTTGCTTGGCTGGGGCTTGATCGAGGGACCGTTGCCGCTGATGTACAACGGGCTCGGCATCATCATCGCCCTCACCCATGTGCTGCTCCCCTTCATGATCCTGCCGATCATGGGCGCGGTGCAGGGGATCGACCCGCAGCTCGAACTGGCCGCCCGCTCGCTCGGCGCCGGGCGCAACACGGCCTTTCGCCGTGTGGTGCTGCCGATGTCGCTGCCAGGCGTGCAGTCCGGTTGCACGCTGGTGTTCATCCTTGCCATCAGCGCCTACGTCACGCCGGCGTTGATCGGTGGTCTCAGGGTGAAAACGGCGGCGGTTTCGGTGGTGGATGCGCTGATCGACGGGTTCCAATGGCCGTTCGGCTCGGCGATGGCGCTGATACTCGCGGTGGTCGGCGGGCTCTGCGTGGTGGGATTCCAGCGGGCCACCCGAATGGGCTGGGCGGCTCGTCGATGAGGCGCGTGGTGTTCAGCACCTATTGCTGGGTGGTCTATGCTTTCCTGCTGGCGCCGATCGCGGTGGTGATGCTGGCCTCCTTCAATGCGGGGGCCTTCCTCACCGTCCCGCCGCAGGGATTGTCGCTGCGCTGGTACTGGGTGTTCTTCGAGAACGAGGTGTTCTGGCGTGCCATCCGCACCTCGCTCTGGGTGGCCACGGTGGCGACCGCGATTTCCGGGGTGATCGGCACCGCGGCGGCGATTTTCCAGGTGCGCTACGCCAGGCGCACCCGTGAGGCGGTGCGGATTGCCATGCTGGCGCCGCTGCTCCTTCCGGAGGTGCTAACGGCGATCGCGCTGCTGTTTTTCGTCTACGGGCTCGGCATCGGCACCCGGGGCATGCTGGGGCTAATCGCCGGCCATGTGCTGATCACCCAGCCCTTCGTGTTCATGAACGTCGCCGCCTCGCTGGAGAGCTTCGATGCGGACTGGGACCTCGCCGCCCGCAGCCTCGGCGCCGGGCGGATGGCGCGCTTCCGCCGCATCATGCTGCCGATGATCAAACCCGGCGTGATCGGCGGCTGCCTGTTCGCCTTCATCATCTCGTTTGACACCTTCACGATGTCCTTCCTGCTGAAATCAGTCGGCACCTCGACGCTGCCGATCCAGCTCTACGACTACCTGCGCACCAATTTCACGCCCGAGGCGGCGGCGGTCTCCTCGTTCAGCGTGCTGCTGAGCCTCGTCGTTGTGGTGGTGACGGAGAAGGTGCTGGGGCTGAACATCCGCCGCTTTTAGCGGGGCACTTGCCCAACCCGCCCGAACCCATGAAACTATGGGCAACAATACCCGGAGACGACCGCGTGTCACAGTTCAAGAGTACCGATCGCTACATCGCCTCGCGCGACCTCGAAGTCGCCGTCAACGCCGCCGTCACCTTGCAGCGCCCGCTGCTGGTGAAGGGTGAGCCTGGCACCGGCAAGACCGTGCTGGCCCATGAAGTCGCCAAGGCGCTCGGCCATCCGCTGATCGAGTGGCACATCAAGTCCACCACCAAGGCGCAGCAGGGCCTCTACGAATACGACGCCGTGTCCCGCCTGCGTGACGGCCAGCTCGGCGACCCCCGGGTGCATGACATCGGCAACTACATCGTGCGCGGCAAGCTGTGGGACGCCTTCGAGGCGGACGAGCAGGTGGTGGTGCTGATCGACGAGATCGACAAGGCCGACATCGAGTTCCCCAACGATCTGCTGCGCGAACTCGACCGCATGGAGTTCTACGTCTACGAGACGCGGCAGCTGGTCAAGGCAAGGC
>CAIYPH010000598.1 GCA_903928045.1 uncultured Rhodospirillales bacterium | reverse complement strand
TTGGTTCTTTTTTTTCAAAAAAAGAACCCCTTCCTTCCTTCCAACCTGTCTCACTCATGGTCTACTCTCCCCAATAACAAGGGAGAGCCACCATGAAACGCCGCGCCCTGCTGACCTCCGCCGCCGCCGCCCTCGCCGCGCCCGCCGTCGCCCAGCCCGCCAAGACCGCCACGCTGCGTTTCGTGCCGCAAGCCAATCTCACCCTGCTCGACCCGATCCTGACGACGGCCATCGTCACCTGCAATCACGCCTACCACGTGTTCGACACGCTCTATTCCGCCGGCGCCGACGGCGTGCCGAAGCCGCAGATGGCCTCCGGCGCCGAGGTCTCGCCCGATGGCCGCGTTTGGCGCATCGGCCTGCGCGACGGCCTCAAATTCCACGACGGCTCTCCCGTCCTGGCGCGCGACGCCGCGGCCTCCATCGCCCGCTGGGCCAAAAAGGAGCCCTTCGGCCAGTTGCTCGACAAGGTGGTCGACAGCTACGGCAGCGCCAACGACAAGACCGTCGAAATCAAACTCAAGAAACCCTTCCCCCTGCTCCTCGCCGCCATCGGCAAGCCCGACAGCTCGCTCCCCTTCGTCATGCCCGAGCGCCTCGCGCAGACCGACCCCAACAAGCAGGTCACGGAGATGATGGGCTCCGGCCCCTATAAATTCATCGCCAACGAATTCGTCACCGGCAGCCGCGTCGTCTACGAGAAGAACGAGGCCTACGTGCCCCGCCAGGAGGCGCCGGACTGGGGCACCGGGGCCAAAATCGCCCATTTCCCCCGCATCGAATGGCGCATCATCTCCGACGCCGCCACCGCCGCCGCCGCCCTGCAAAACGGCGAGGTCGACTGGTGGGAACAGCCGCTGTCCGACCTGCTGCCCACCCTCGTGCGCAACCGCGACATCACGGTAGCCATCGACAACCCCCAGGGCCGCCTTTCCTTCGTCCGCCTCAACCACCTCCAGGCGCCGTTCAACGACGTCAAGATCCGCCGCGCGCTGCGCACCGCGATCAACCAGGAGGACTATATGCGCGCCACCTTCGGCGACGACCAGTCGCTCTGGCGCCTCTGCCGCTCCACCTTCCCCTGCGCCACCCCCTTCGAAACCGAACTCCCCGCCGCCATGCCCGGCGACATCGAGGCGGCCAAGAAGCTCCTCCGCGAGGCCGGCTATTCCGGCCAGAAAACCGTCGTCATCAACCCCACCGACTTCCCCGTCATCCACCCGCTCGGCGTCGTCACCGCCGACACCATGAAAAAGATCGGCATGAACGTCGAACTGGTGGAAACCGACTGGGGCACCGTCATCCAGCGCCGCGCCAGCCGCGAGCCGGTGGAAAAAGGCGGCTGGAGCGCCTTCCACACCTACGGCCCCGCCTCCGCCTACATCAACCCGGCAACCTCCGGCATCATCCGCGGCCAAGGCGCCGCCGGCTGGTTCGGCTGGTGGGACAACACCAACGCCGAACAACTCGTGCAAGACTGGCTCGACGCCCCCGATCCCGCCCGCCAGAAAACCCTCGCCCAGGAACTCGCCAAACTCGCGATGGACGAACTCCCCTTCATCCCCGTCGGCCAATGGTTCGGCAAAACCGCCTACCGCAAGTCAATCACCGGCGTCATGCAGGGCGCGGCGCCCTATCCGTGGAATGTGCGGCCGGCCTGAAAGAAGAAAGCACTTCTTTTTTGAAAAAAAGAAGCAAAAAACTTTT
>CAIYPH010000597.1 GCA_903928045.1 uncultured Rhodospirillales bacterium | reverse complement strand
TGAGATGTTCCCCTGACGCCGGGGAGTAGAATCGCAGATCTCAACAGATGACGCAATAAGAGCGAAGTTTTTTGCTTCTTTTTTTCAAAAAAGCAGCGTTTGCTTGCCTCCTGTGAGCGTGCGGCGCGCGATGCGGGTTGCCGCCTGGGGTGTGCTGCCCAATATAATGCGGCTCAGCTATAGTGACCGTTCAGTGACCTCCAGCCCAAGGCGACCGATGCCAGCCCCCGAGTGGGAAATCCCCGCGAACCTGCAGCCCGACCCCTCCGACTATAATTTTGACCTCGACCGCGCGCTGCGTTCGGTGGTCGGCCTGCGCGCCAATGTGCCGGCCGACGCCTTCACCGCGGGCACGCTGGGCACCGAGCGCCAGGGCAATGGCGTGATCATCCGTGGCGACGGGCTGGTGCTGACGATCGGCTACCTCATCACCGAGGCGGAGACGATTTGGATCATCACCGCCGATGGGCGCGCGGTGGCAGGCCATGCGATCGCGTTTGACGGCACCACCGGCTTCGGCCTGGTGCTGGCGCTCGGGCCGCTAGGGATGCCGGTGATGGAACTCGGCGATTCCGACCAGCTGCAGATCGGGGCCGAGGCGATCATGGCAGCCGGCGGTGGGCGGCAGCATGCTATGGAGACCAAGGTGGTCGGAAGGCAGGAATTCGCCGGCTATTGGGAATACCTGATCGACAATGCGATTTTCGCCTCGCCGGCGCATCCGTTCTGGTCCGGCTCGGCGCTGATCGGCAAGGACGGCAAGCTGCTCGGCACCGGCTCGCTGATCATGCAGCAGGGCGAGGGCAAGCGGCGGACGGACATGAACATGGTGGTGCCGATCGCGCTGCTGCGCCCGGTGCTGGACGAGTTGCTGAGCGCCGGGCGGGTCAATCCGCCGCGGCCGTGGCTCGGCATGTATGCCATGGAGGGCGACAAGGGCCTGGTGGTCGGCGGGTTGTCGGAGAATGGGCCGGCGGCGCAGGCGGGGTTGCAGGCCGGGGACCGGCTGCTCGCGGTGGGGGAGACCGAGATCGCCGATCTGCCCTCGCTGTGGCGCAGCATCTGGAAGACCGGCGGGCCGGGGGTGGTGGTTCCGCTGCGTGTGCGCCGGGAGGGGGATACGTTGAATATTCGCATTACGTCGGCGGATCGCACGGCGTTTTTGCGGCGGCCTAAGCTGCACTAGGAGGGAAGGAAGCGCTTCTTTTTTGAAAAAAAGCAGCAAAAAACTTTAATCCGCTTGCTGTGTACCGCTCCCACCTATCCGCGAAGTGTACGTCAACGGCACGGATGGAACAGAAAGTTTTTTTGGTTCTTTTTGTTCACAAAAAGAACACCCATTTTGCTCTGACCTTTCGGCAGGCTTTCCAATCGACCAGGGGGAGACACCAATGAAAATCATCGACATCCGCTGCGCCACGATCGGCGAAAATCCGATTGTGCGCATCCTCACCGATGCCGGGATCAGCGGCTACGGGCCGGTGGAATTCACCAAGCCGTACATAAAGCCGCATGTGATGCATCTGCGTGACGCGCTGATTGGCGAGGACCCGACCAATGTGGAGCGGGTGATGCTGAAAATCCGTCAACGCGGGGCCTTCAAGCCCTATGGCGCGGCGGTGAGCGCGGTGGAGATCGCTCTTTGGGATATCGCCGGGCGGGCGGCGGGGGTGCCGGTCTACAAGCTGCTGGGTGGCAAGGTGCGGGACCGGGTGCGGGTGTATAATGGCGGGGTGCGCGAGCGGATGACGCGCTTCGAGCCGGAGGATTTCGCCGCCTCCGTGCGCGCGATGAAGGCGGCGCCGCACGGGTTCACCATCGTGAAGCAGGGGATCGGGTTCCATTCCGGCATGAAGCAGGAGGCGGGATTCCATATCGGCGAGACGCGCCAGAGCCCGTTCCACGGAGCGCTGGATCGGGGGTTACTGACCGAGCGGTCGTTCAAGCACCTGGTGGAATGCGTGGCGGCAATGAAGGCCGAGCTGGGCGACGGGATCGGCCTCGCGCTCGATTGCGGGCCGGGGATGATGGTGCCGGATGCGATCCGCCTGGCGCGGGCGTTGGAGCCCTACAACATCATGTGGCTCGAGGACATGATCACCGGCGACTACATCCCCTATGTCAACGCCGACGTGTATCGCGAGGTGACGAGGGCGACATCGACGCCGATCCATACCGGCGAGCAGATCTATCTGCGGCAGAACTTCAAGGAGTTGATCGAGAAAAAGGCGGTCAACGTCGTCGGGCCGGACCCGTGCGATGTTGGCGGGCTGGCGGAGTTGAAGTGGATCGCCGAATACGCCGATCTGCATGGGATCCTGATGGCCCCGCATGGGATTGCGGATGGGGCGCTCGGGATTGCGGCGCTGGTGCAGGTTTCGGCGGCGCTGCCGGATAATTACATCGCCTTCGAGCTGCCGGCGATCCGGCCGGCTTGGTGGGTCGATATCCTGGAGGGGTTCCCGGACCCGCTGGTGAAGGACGGGTTCATCGAGGTGTGGGACCGCCCGGGCCTCGGAGTCGACTTCAACGTCGGAAAGGCGTCGGCCTACCTTGCGGAGGCCGACAAGGGGTTCTTCGACTGACCTTTACACCTGGTTGCGCGTCACCAGCCGCCCGGCCCGCGCTTCGGTCGCGCCTTGGCCGTGGATGTAGGCGGATTGGCCGTTGATCCAGGTTTCTTCGATGCCATCGGCCGGGAGGGTCGGGTGGTCGAAGTCGGCACGGTCGCGCACGGTCGCGGGGTCGAAGATCACGAGGTCGGCATAGGCGCCGGGGCGGATCACGCCGCGGTCGACCATGCCGAACACTTCGGCGACGCGGCCGGTCATTTTGTGGACTGCGGTTTCCAGGCTGAACAGCTTGAGGTCGCGGCTGTAATGGCCGAGCACTTTGGGGAAGCAGCCCCAGAGGCGGGGATGCGGGAAGCGGTCATGCGGCAGACCGTCCGAGCCGATCATGCTGAGCGGGTGCTGCATGATGCGCTGCACGTCCTTCTCGTCCATCTGGAACAGGATGGCCCCGGCCGGCAGTAGCCGCTCGGCCGCCTCGCGTTGGCTGGTATTCCACTGCTTGGCGATGTCGGCGAGCCAGCGGCCTTCCATTTCCGGATGCGGGTTGGACCAGGCGATTTTCACCGGCACATCCTCGCGCACGCGCGACGGCATCAGCACGGTGGAGCCGGCGTAGTAGGGGTAGACGTCGAAATCGACCTTGTGGTGGGCGCGGCGGCGCTCGATGAGGGCGAGGGTTTCGGTGGAGCGGCCGAAATTCTCGGGCATGGAGCATTTATGGTGGGAGATGACGACGGGCACGCCGGCGGCCTCGCCGATATCCACCGTCTCGTTGATGGAATCGAGCACGAAGGCCGCTTCGTCGCGCATGTGGGAGACGTAGATGCCGCCGGCCTTGCGCAGGGCCTCGGCCACCGCGATCACCTCGGAGGTGGGTGCCTCCATGTTGGGCGGATAATAGAGGCCGGTGGAGAAGCCTGAGGCGCCCTCGGCGAGGCAGGCGGCGAGGCGGTCGCGCATATGGGCGGCCTCGCGGTCAGTCGCGGCGCGCTGGGTGTCGCCTCCCATGGCCTCCACCCGCAGTGCCATGTGGCCGATCATGGCATAGGTGTTGACCGGCGAGGGATCGCTGGCGAGGCGAGCGGCGTAGTCGCCGAAGCTGTCGAAGGTCCACCAGCTTTCATCGCCCAGCAGGTCAAGCGGCGGGATCGGGCGGGTTTTCATGCGCACCGGCGACAGGCTGATCCCGCAATTGCCGACCACCACGGTGGTGACGCCCTGGGACATTTTGCACAGCATGCATTCGGGGCCGCAGAGCACGGCGCGGTCGTCATGCGTGTGGGCATCGATGAAACCGGGGGCGAGCACCTTGCCGGTGGCGATCACCTCGCGATCGGCCGAGGCGGCCCCCAGGTCACCGACGGCGACAATGCGGTCGCCAGTGACGCCGACATCGCCGCGCATGCGGGCGGCACCGGTGCCGTCGATGATGGTGGCGTCACGGATGATGAGATCACAGCGCAGGGCCATGGGTTAGCTCCTCAAGGCGGCGGTCGCCGCGGCGTCGATGATGCCGTGTACGGAGACGGCGACTTTGTAGAGCGCGCGGGCGTCGCCGACGCTCACCACGCCGTCCCGCACGTCGCGCGCCACCAGCGCGGGGGCGCGGGTCGCGGGGTCGCCCATGCCGCCGCCGCCGGGCATGTGCAGGATCAGGCGGTTGCCGTTGGGGATCACCTGATAGCCCTTGGTGCGCAGCTTCTCGCCGGTCTTCAGCGTCACGGCGCCATTTGCACCGAGCCCGCCGCCGTCGCGGCCCTTGGGGGCATTGGCGATGCGGTCGAAGGTGGCGTTGACGGCGAATTCGAGCTCACCCTTGGTGGCGATCTCCATGGTCTGGCCGAGCCCGCCGCGGGTGCGGCCGGCGCCGGCGCTGCCTTCGCGCAGCTCCTTGCGCCAGATCACGATGGGGGCGACGTTCTCGGTCGCCTCCACCGGCATGGTGCGCACGCCCGACGGGAAAGCGGTGGCGTCCAGCCCGTCGAATGCCGGGCGGGCGCCGGTGCCGCCGGAGTTGAAGGTGATCACCTCGAAATCGCCGATCACCTTCTTATTGCCGCGCGCCTGGCCGGAGACCGAGGAGCCTCCGCGCAAGGGCGGGTTCCACAGGCAGGAGGCGCCCTCGGCGGCGACGCGGGTGGGCACGGTCTGGTGCAGGCAGCCCATCATGAGGTCCGGCAGCAGATGGCCGATGACGTGGCGCACCGAAACCGGGTAGGGGCGCGGCGCGTTGAGGATGGTGCCATCGGGGATGATCATGCGGAACGGCGCCAGCGAGGCCCAGTTGTTGGGGATCTCGGGCGCCACGACCACCTTGATGCCGAAGCAGGAATAGGCCCGCGTATAGGCGGCCGGCACGTTGATGCCGCGCTGGGAGAGGCCGGAGGTGCCGGCGTAATCCACCTCGATCGCGTCATCGAGGATGGTCATCCGTGCCTTCAGCGTCACCGGCTCCTCATAGCCGTCGGAGCTGATTTCGCCGCTATAGGTGCCGCGGCCGAGCTTGGCGATTTCGGCGACGGTGGCCTTCAGCGAGCTGTCGAAAATGAATTCGGCGAGCGGGGTGAGGCTGTCCATACGGAACTCGTCCATCATCTCGACGAGGCGATGCACGGCGGCGTCGTTGCAGGCGCACAGCGAGTAGACGTCGCCTTCCAGTTCCACCGGCAGGCGGGAGCCCCAGCGGATGAAGTCGAAGAAGGTCTCGTTCGGCTTGCCCTGGTCGAAGCACTTCACGATGGGGATATAGAGCCCCTCCTCGAACACGGAGCGCCCCTCCGGCCCCATGCCGAGCCCGCCGATATCGATCACATGCGCGGTGTTGGCGAACAGGCCGACCGGCCTGCCGTTGCGGAAGGCGGGGGTGACGACGGTGAGGTCGTGCAAATGGCCGGTGCCGAGCCAGGGGTCATTCGTGATGTAGTGATCACCCTCCTTCATCGTCTCGATCGGGAACTTGGCGAGGAAGTGGCCGACCGATTCCATCATCGAGTTGACGTGGCCGGGCGTGCCGGTGACGGCTTGGGCCATCATGCGGCCGTCGAGGTCGAAAATGCCGGCGGAGAGATCGCCCGCCTCGCGCACGGTGGTGGAGAAGGCGGTGCGGATCATCACCTGCGCCTGTTCCTCGACCACAGCGATGAGGCGGTTCCACATGATCTGGCGCTGAATGCCCGCGAGGGCTTGGTTGGTGCTCATGCGGCAGCTCCACGCGTGAGTTCGATATAGCCGAAGCCGTTGATGCTGGCCGTCCAACCTGGTCCGACCAGAGTGGAGGTCTCGTCCTCGGCGATGATGGCGGGGCCGGCGATGGTGGCGCCGGGGGAGAGCGCCATGCGGTCATGGATCGCCCAGGCGGCGACCTCGCCGGTGATGGTGTCGCGCACCTGCTGGTGGCGCACGGGGATGGCGGCGATCGCCGCACTGGGCGCCGAGGGGGCCGAGGTCTGCTCGGCGATGGTGGCGACCACCACGGCGTAGCTCATGATCTCGACGTCCGATCCCGGCACCGGGCGATCGAAGAAGCGGCTATATTCGGTGTCATAGGCGGCGCGGATGGTCGCCACATCCGCCTCGGTCAGCACGCGGACGGGGAGGGGGACCGGGATTTCGTGGCCCTGGCCGACATAGCGCATGAAGGCGATGCGGGTCTCGGTGGTCGGCGCGCCGAAGCTGCCCTCGGCGACCACGGTGGAGGCCTCGGCGGACATGTCGGCCAGCAGGGCGTTCACGGCCGCGACGTCAAAGGTGCGGAAGCGCTGGTAGAGGCTGCGTACCACCTCGTAGCCAACCGGCGCGCGCAGGAAGCCGAT
>CAIYPH010000596.1 GCA_903928045.1 uncultured Rhodospirillales bacterium | reverse complement strand
TGACTGGAACCGTTCTCACCGAAACACTCGATGGCGGTGTCGTCCGCCTCACGCTCAACCGCCCCACCCGCCTCAACGCCATCACGCCCGACCTGCTGGAACACCTCATCGCCGCCCTCGACGCGGCCAATGCCGCCGATGAAACACGCTGCATCCTGCTCACCGGCGCCGGCCGCGCCTTCTGCTCCGGCGATGACCTCAAGGAATTCGAAAGCCAGGCCACCGGTGAAGCCGCTACCCACGCCTATGTCGACCGCATCCAGGACGTCACCCGTGCTTTGATGCACGGCCGGTGCCCAGTGGTGGCCGCCGTGCGCGGTTGGGCGGTGGGGGGTGGGCTCGAATGGATGATCAACTGCGATTTCGCAGTGGTCTCCGAGACCGCGCGTTTCTTCTTCTCGGAAGTCTCCTGGGGCCTTTTCGTCACCGGCGGAGTGACCGCCCTGCTCCCCCGCCTGATTGGTCTCCAACGAACCCGCGCGCTCATCATGCTCGGCGAAAAGTTCGGCGCCGCAGAAGCGCGGGACTGGGGATTGGCCTACCGCGTGGTCGCCGACGCCGAGCTGGAGCCAGAGTCCCTCGCCCTCGCCCGCCACATCGCCACCCTACCGCCCGGCCCGGTCGCAGCACTTCGTCGCGCATTGACCGATCGCGCGGGGCTCGATCGGGCGATGGCGGCTGAGACGGCGGCAACGGTCGCGGGGTTCCTCGATCCGGATACCGCACGGCGGATTGCCGGCTTCAGCTGAGACAGCTCGCGAGACCCGCGTCGAGCGCAACCGGAGGGCGGCCCAGCAGCTCGGTCAGGGGCTCCAGAGGAAAGTTCTGGTCCTCGTCCGGCAGGTGAAAATCCCCGGCACCCAGGACGCCCGCGAACATGCCCGGCACGGTCATCAACCGCGGCATCGCGACCCCCGCTGCCCGAGCGATCGCCGCGAGGAAGGCATCGAAACGCATCGGGCGGGGCCCAGCTGCCACCAGGTTGCGTGGCCCCGGCCAGTCCCAGTCGATCGCCTGCAGTATGGCATCGGTCACGTCTCCCTCATGCACCGGCTGGATGATCCGCCGTCCGCCACCGGGCAAGGCGATCATCTTTGATGCACGCAGCCGCGTCAGCAGCGCTCCTACCTCGCTACGGCCATAAAGAAACGTCGGGTGCAGCATGACGCCGCGCCGGCCGGAGCTAATGAAGGCGGCCTGCCCGGCACGCTTGCCGAGTTCGTCGCCATCAGTCGTACGCCGATATCGGATCGGTCCGGCGAGCGCGATCAACCGCACGTCATGATCGGTGACCGTGAGTATTCCTGGTAGAAAACTAGGTGGAGCACAGCAGATTATCAGCCGCGCGTCTGAGAGTGCGTCAGTCATTGTGCGGACATCCGCGAGGTCAACCACCCGGCGCTCACCCGGCAGGCCGAGCGAACGCCAAGCCGCGACATTGCGCATTACCGGCACGTACGTCCGGCCCGCCTCGGCCAGACGGCGGCACACGGATGCACCTTGTCGCCCTGTCGCACCGAGGACGAACGCTATATCAGTCATATCACTGAGACATGGGTGACATGCCCTGAGGCATAATCGTTACGCGCCGCCGCCGCAACGGCCATTTTTGTTGGATTTTATTTGAACGGTATCCTGTTACCGCGTCGAAAATCCCTTGACCGGGCTTAGGATGGCACTCATAAGCCGGCCTCTATTTGAAGGGATACCCCGGATGAAAACGACCCTCTCGCTGAAGCCCGCGGAGGTGCAAAAGGATTGGGTGTTGATCGACGCGGAAGGCCTGGTTCTTGGCCGCCTCGCCGTCGTCATCGCCAACCGTCTGCGCGGCAAGCACAAGCCACAATTCACCCCCCACGTCGATTGCGGCGACAACGTTGTCGTCGTCAATGCCGACAAGGTGAAGCTCACCGGCAACAAAGCCGAGAATGAGATCTTCTACTACCACACCGGCTATGCCGGCGGCATCAAGGGCCGCAGCATCGCCCAGCGGCTCGCCAGTGCGAACCCGGAGAGCGTGGTTGAGAAGGCCGTCGAGCGGATGATCACCCGCGGCCCACTGCAGCGCGCGCAGATGAAGCACCTCCATGTCTACGTCGGCGCCGAACACCCGCATGCCGGCCAGCAGCCTAAGCCGCTCGACGTCGCGGCGCTCAATCCCAAGAACAAGCGAGGCTGAGACCCATGTCAGAAACGACATCCGGCACCACGAGCCGCACCCTCGCGGACCTCAAGGATCTCGCGGTCGCCACCGCCATCCCCGCCGAGCGCCCGAAGGTGGAGCCGAAGCGCGACGCCCTTGGCCGTTCCTACGCCACCGGCCGACGCAAGAACGCCACCGCGCGCGTCTGGCTCAAGCCTGGCAAGGGCGAGATCACCGTCAACGGCAAGCGCGTGGGCCAGTATTTCGCCCGCCCCGTGCTGCGGATGCTGATCACCCAGCCCTTCCTGGTGGCCGATCGCTACAACCAGTTCGACGTCTTCTGCACCGTCAAGGGCGGCGGATTGTCGGGCCAGGCCGGCGCGGTGCGCCATGGCATCAGCCGCGCGCTCACCTACTACGAGCCGGGCCTTCGCTCCATCCTCAAGGTCGCCGGCTTCCTCACCCGCGATAGCCGCGCGGTGGAACGCAAGAAGTACGGCCGCGCCAAGGCCCGCCGCAGCTTCCAGTTCAGCAAGCGCTGATCCGGGCGACGGACGAGACAAAAAGGGC
>CAIYPH010000595.1 GCA_903928045.1 uncultured Rhodospirillales bacterium | reverse complement strand
GCTCGCTGCTGCTCAGACAAACCGTCAATCGCCTCAAGCCACTTGCGAAATTCCGCGCTGTCCATCGTCACAATCCTCGATACGTCCAAACGATTGAACCTAATATGAAAACCGCATATGATTCGCTAATAGAGCAAAAGTTTTTTTGGTTATTTTTGTTAAAAAAAAGAACACGCTTCCCCTCCCTGGAAAAAATATGCCTTCCATGGAAAAAAACCCTTGACCCACGCCTTGCGTCGCGCTAAAAACAAACCATGAACAACACGCCCACATCCCCCGAGCTACCGCAAGGCGAGCCGCATCCCGCGGTCCGTCTGGCCGAGGCCGTGTGCGCGTTGATCGCCGCCATTGCCGGCCCGTCCTGGTTCTGGCGTTTCCTGCCGGGCGGGCGCGCCTTCTGGGCGGGCATGCACCAGCTCGCGCGCGATTTCAGCGCCCTCATGCAGCGCCTCGCGGCAGCTCCGCCCGTACTCCCCGTCATTGCCCCGCCGCGCCGGCGCCGGAAGGTGCTCACAGGCGAAATGCGCCCGCGCCCCGTCGCGCGCACGCGCCGCACCCGCGTCGCCAAGGCACGCACTCGCCGCCCGGCCACCGCTCGCGCGCCGGCCTATTGCCCCACGAGTCCGGCCCCGCGCCGCCCGATGGCCCGCGTCACCATCGCCTTGCGCAAGCGACGACGACGGCAAACCGGCCGGAACGAGTCGCCCAGCCGCGCCCATATTATTACGATATAGAAACTAAATCCCAGCCCATTCCGCCGCCGCAAGCGCCGCCACCGCATCCTCAGCGCTGGCGCCCCGCGCCGGCCCGCCGCCCACCCAGGCGGCAAAAGCCTCGGCCTGCCGGCGCAACGCGTCATGAAACGCGGCATCCGCATCGGGCGGCCACAAAAACCGCGCTTCCGCGGCATCCCGCGTGCCGAAGACCTCAACCCGGCAAACGTCACCGAGCCGGAAATGCTGGCCAAGGGAAATCAACGCGCTCGCCCCGCCCGACAGCCCGGCCAAGGATTGCGCACTTTCCTCGGGGGCGAAGCGGGCACGTACGGTATGGATGGAGCTGATCTCCTGCCCGGTCAGCCAGCGGATCTGGTCGAATTCATGCACGCCCATATCGACAAAAATCCCACCGCTCCCGGCCCGGAAAGCCGCGGAGGGCGGGGCCGCATCCCATTGGTGGCACGCGATATGCAAAATATCGCCCAAAGCCCCGGCGGCGATCCGGGCGTGGAGGTCCTGCAAGCCCGGCACAAAGCGCCGCCAATAGGCCACCTGGAGCTTGATCCCGGCGGCAGACGCGATCGCCGCATGGGCCCGGGCCTCATCGGCGGTCACCCCACAGGGCTTCTCGCAGAGGATCGGCAGCCCCGCCGCGGCGATCCGAGCAATCGCCTCGCCGTGTAACACGCTCGGCACGGCGATCAGCACGCCATCGAGCCGCTGGGCGAGCAGCCCGTCAAGGTCGCCATGCACAGTGCGCCCCGGCCGCGCCAATGCGATGGCAGCCGGCGCCGGGTCGGCGATCGCGGTGATCCGCACCGCCTCGCTGGCCTCAAGGGCCGCGAGATGGGTGCGGCCCATCCGGCCCGCGCCAAGCAGGCCGAGACGGAATGGGGTCATCTCAGTCGAAATCCCCGGCAAGCTCGCCGCGGACTTCATCGGGCAGCACCGCCATGTGGCCGTAATTGGCATGGCCGAAGCCGATGGTCACCTGGGTGCCCGAGGTGCGGAAAGCCGCGATCTGCTCGGGCGTGAAGTGGAAATGCACGAACTGCACCGAGGACGCCTTGCCATCCGCGGTCGTGCGGTCCTGGTCGGCCTCGGGGGAGCCCTTGATCTCGTGGCCGGCGAAGCGGAGGAAAGTGCTCTCCTCGATCCCGCCCAGCCGGTCCAGCATGCGCTTGCGCCGATCGGGATCGTCGATCTCGATCATGAACGTCGCCGTCAACTCACTGCCCTGCGGAACCAGCGGATTATACGCCGCCAGCTCATCGGGAATCTGCCCCTCGCCGCCGCGCTCGATGAACAGCATCTCGTGGACCTGGTGCCACATGGTCTGCCAGTTCTCGAAATAGAAGGTGACGAACGGCCCGACCTCGAGCCGGCGCTTGCGCTTCATCACCGTCATCTTGCGGCGCCAATCGGCGCGGGTTTTCGCGTAATCCTCCATGGTGAGGATGTCGTCGCGTTCGATGGCGTGCTTGTGGGCCATGGCAAGGGTCACTTTCAGTATCCGTAGGCGCGGGCGAAAAGCTGGACGGGGTGGGTCACGCGCTCCGGCTTGGGCGCGTCACCCGGCAGGCGGTCGATACCCTGGGTGATATGCACGCCGGCGAGCGGGCACTCGGAGGTGACAAAAGCCTTGCCGCCCTCCTTCACCTGGCGGGCGACGGGACGGCCGACCTTAAGGGCGGTGTCGAAATACTCGTTCTTGAACCCCCAGGAGCCGCCATGCCCGGAGCACCGCTCGATCACCTGCACATCGGCCTCCGGCAACAACCGCAGCATTTCAGCCGCCTTCTGCCCCATGTTCTGGGCCCGAGCATGACAGGCCATATGCAGCGCAACACCGCCACCGATCGGCGCGAGACCGGGAGCGAGGCCCTCTTTCTTCGCGATATCGACGATGTATTCGGTGATATCGAAGCTGTTGGCCGCGAGCGTCTTCACCGCCGGATCGTCCGGCAGAATCAACGGCCACTCGAATTTCAACATCAGCGCGCAGGACGGCACGATGGCGATCACGTCATACCCGCGCGCGATCCAGATGCCGAGTTCGCCCGCCACCGTGCGCGCACTGTCCGCGACCTTGCCGATCTGCCCCTGCTCCAGCATGGGCATCCCGCAGCAGCCGGGATAAACGATCTCGGTATCCACCCCATTGCGCGCCAGCACGGCGCGCGCGGCGAGGCCGACCTCGGGGTCGTTATAATTGCCGTGACACGTCGCGTAGATCACCGCCTTGCGGCCAAAAGCCGGGGCCTCGGTGTTCAGCTCCGGCCGGTTGCCAACGGCGCGCTGCTCGAGCGAGCGGGCGGCGTATTTCGGGAGTTCAGCCTTGGGGTGAAGCCCCGCGAACTTGGAGAGCAGCGGACGGGTCAGCGCGTTGTCCGTCGCGGTCACCCAGTTGGCAATCGG
>CAIYPH010000594.1 GCA_903928045.1 uncultured Rhodospirillales bacterium | reverse complement strand
GTAAGCATGTTCTTTTTGTGAACAAAAAGAACCAAAAAACTTTTTATTCCGTTTCTTGCCGTTGGCGTGCACCTCTCCCCCAATTGGGGACCGGTACACGCCAAGCGAACAAAAGTTTTTTGCTTCTTTTTTTCAAAAAAGAAGCGCTTCCTGCCTCAATCCCGATAAGACGGATCAATCGCATCCAGCCGCTTCATCAGCGCCGGCCACTCCAGCAGCCCCCGCCGCCGCTGCCCGGTCGGCGCAAAAATGCGATTGGTCTGCACCACCGCCTCCCGTGAGGGCATCCGCAGCGGCGTGTTGCAGGACAGCGTCATCACCTGCAATTCGCAGGCCCGCTCCAGGCGGAACAGGTTGTTGAACGCCTCGGCGATGCTCGTCCCCGTCACCAGCAGCCCGTGATTGCGCAGGATCATCACCTCGCGCATCCCGAGATCGGCCACCAGGCGCGCCCGCTCATCCATGTTGAGCGCCGGGCCCTCGAACTCGTGGTAGGCGATATCGGCGAACCGCATCGAGGACTGCGCGATCGGCAGCAGCCCGCATTCCATCGCCGAGACCGCCATGCCCGCCAGCGAGTGGGTATGGATCACGCAATCCACGTCGTGGCGGGCCATATGCACCGCGCTGTGGATCACGAAGCCGGCCTTGTTGGCGCCAAGCCCGGTGGGGTCGAGCAGCGCCATGCCGTCGAGATCCACCTTCACGAAGCACGAGGCGGTCATCTGGTCATAGAGGTAGCCGTAGGGGTTGAGCAGAAAACTGCCCTCCTCCCCCGGCACCCGCACCGAGATGTGGTTGGCGATCATCTCGTCCCAGCCGTAGAGGTTCACCAGCCGGTAGCAGGCCGCCAGATCCACCCGCGCCTGCCATTCCGCCTCGCTCACGCTCTCGCGCACCCCGCTCGGTATCCGCGCCGCCATTACGTCCATGGTCCCGTTCTCCCTTTCCGATGCCCCACTGTGTCATATCCGCCCGGCAGCGATAAGCGCTCCGGCCGCATGTTTTTTCCCTTGACTCTCGCTAACCGATAAGTTAATATATACGCCATGAACACCACCCCACCCAACCCCGCGCTGCGCGACCAGATGGAGGCGATCTGCGTCCGCTTCTCCGCGATCGTCAACGCGCTGCTCCAGGTGGTCTGCCCGCTCTTCGCCAACAACCCCAAGCCGGTGGTGCCCGAGCGCGCCATCGCCATGTACCTCCTGCGCACCAAGGCCCGCTTCATCGCGCTGTTGGCCCGCATCGCCGCCGGGATCGCCCCGCGCCCGGAGTCCGCGCGCAAAACGCCGCGGGTCCGCCTGCCCCAGCGCAAATCCTGGCTCGCCAGTGAAATCGGCTGGCAAGGCCGCAGCATCGCCAGCGGCATCGCGACGCTGCTCAACGAGCCCGCCACCGCCGAAATCGTGGCCGCGAACCCCCAGGCCCAGCGCCTGCTCCGCCCGCTCTGCCGCATGCTCGGCCTCGCCATCCCCGCCATTCCCAGGCTCCTGCGCAAGCCGCGCAAACCGCGCAAGCCGAAACCCAAGCCCAGGCGCCTCACCCGCAAACAGCGCGAGGCAATCCTCTGGTACCCCAACTCCGAGGGGAAACCCATGAAGCTGCTCCCCCGGCGCTTGCCGCGCGACTAGACCGTATCGCGGAATTGCGTCTATTTGGTTACGATATAACAACAAACAACCCCCTTCGCAGCCCGCCCCCGCCCCGTTACCCTCCTGCCCAACCAGGAGACGCCCCCATGCCCCAATCCCCCCCCGCCATCTGCATCATCGCCACCCCCCGTCGCCGCCGCAATGCCGTCGAACTGGCGCAGGAGGCCGAACGCCGCGGCTTCGCCGGCATCTATACCCCCTCCGCCTTCGGCAACATGTCCTTCTGCGAGGCCCTGGCCTGGAACACCAAGACCATCCCCTTCGGTACCGCCATCGCGCCGATCTACCAGCGAACCGCCGGTGACTTCGCCGAATCCGCCGCCTTCATGCACGAAATCTCCGGCGGCCGCTTCAGCCTCGGCATCGGCATCGCCCACGGCCCCAGCTACGTCCGCATGGGCGTCACCCCCGGCAAGCCCCTCGGCGACACCCGGAGCTTCATCGAACGCTTCCGCGCCCATGACAAACTCGGCGACCTCCCCCCCATCATCGTCGCCACCTTGCGCCAGAAAATGATCAAGCTCGCCGGCGAGCTCGGCCAGGGCCTGATCTTCGCCAATGCCAGCCTGAAGCACACCCCAACCTCCCTGCTCGCCCTCCCTGAAGCCCAGCGCAAATCCGGCTTCTACATCGGCAACATGATCCCCACCTGCATCTCCGATGACATCGAGGCCGCCAAAGCGGTCAACCGCCGCACCCTCAACGGCTATGCCTTCCTCCCCAACTACCGCAACTACTGGAAAGAGGCGGGCTACCAGGAGGAAATGGAGGCGATCGAAACCTGCATCGCCGAAGGCCGCAACGAGGACGTCCCCAAATACCTCCACGACCGCTGGCTCGCCGACGTCACCCTCTTCGGCCCCGCAGCGAAAGTCCGCGACGGCATCGAGGCCTGGCGCGCCGCCGGCGTCCACACCCCCGTCGTCGTCGCCTCGTCGGCCACCGGCGGCCAGCGCGAAGCGATCGCCGAAGCCTTCGCCACCTTCACCGGCTGAAAGAGACCCGAGCACATGGCTACCTACCTCAAGCGCGGCCGCGACGCCGAAACCATCGCCGATGACGACGCCCGCATCCGCGCCACCGTCGAAACCATCCTCGCCGATATCGCCAAACGCGGTGATAAAGCGGTGCGCGAAATGTCGGAGAAGTTCGACTCCTGGTCGCGCGACGACTACCGCCTGACCGACGCCGAAATCCGCGCCTGCCTCGACCAGCTCACCGGGCGGGACCTCGAGGACATCAAGTTCGCCCAGGCCCAGGTGCGCAATTTCGCCGAGCACCAGAAGGCCGCGCTCAAGGACATCGAAGTCGAAACCATGCCGGGCGTCGTGCTCGGCCACAAGAACATCCCCGTGCAGTCGGTCGGCTGCTACGTCCCCGGCGGCAAATACCCCCTCCTCGCCTCCGCCCACATGTCGGTCGTCACCGCCAAGGTCGCCGGCGTGCCCCGCATCATCACCTGCGCGCCCCCCTTCCAGGGCAAACCGGCACCCGCCATCGTCGCCGCCCAGCACCTCGCCGGCGCCGACGTCATCTACTGCCTCGGCGGCATCCAGGCCGTCGGCGCCATGGCGCTGGGCACCGAGAGCATCCAGCCGATCGACATGCTGGTCGGCCCCGGCAATGCCTTCGTCGCCGAAGCCAAGCGCCAGCTCTACGGCCGCGTCGGCATCGACCTCTTCGCCGGCCCCACCGAAACCCTGGTGATCGCCGATGAGACGGTGGACGCCGAGCTCTGCGCGACCGATCTGCTCGGCCAGGCCGAACATGGCCCCACCTCGCCGGCCATCCTGCTCACCACCTCCGAAAAGCTCGCCCGCGAGACCATCAAGGAAGTCGAGCGCCTGCTCACCATCCTGCCCACAGCCGGCATCGCGCGGAAAGCCTGGGAGGGTTGCGGCGAGGTGATCGTCTGCGCCGATGACGAGGAAATGGTCCGCGAGGCCGACCGCATCGCTTCCGAGCATGTGCAGGTGATGACGCGGGACCCCGAGTATTTCCTCGCCAACATGAAAAACTACGGCGCCCTCTTCCTCGGCCCGCGCACCAATGTCT
>CAIYPH010000593.1 GCA_903928045.1 uncultured Rhodospirillales bacterium | reverse complement strand
GATTGCTGCGGTCGTGACGGGCGCGGGTTTCGGGTGTCCACATGGCAGGTCTCGCTGTTAGGTGCGAGGCATCGACTCACACATCAATCGAGCCGGGCAAGAGAATTCAAATGATTCGAAAACCTTCCGGACGGACACTTATTCTGGGTTGACCTTCACGGCGGCGTCGTCGAATTATTATGTGGTGGCGTATAGTGATGGCGCTGGATTCTACGGAATGAGGGTGACGAATAACTCAATAATAGAAACAAATGGCATTGGCGAGTTCATTTATCCAAATACAATCTACAATGAGCGAATTGATTATTCAAGTGATGTTGATAATTACACATTTCTAGCGACTGCTGGGCATAAATATTGTATCTGCTCATCCCCCTGCCGGGGCGAGCGCGTTTGGGCGATCTGAAGATTGCTTGACGTGATCACGAGGGGCGCGATTCAAGCTGTGGGTGACCCAGCTTCCCGATCTCAGCGGACTGTCGCATGACGAGAAGGACGCACTGATCGTTGCGCTGTGGGCGCAGGTTCAGGCACTGACGGCGCGCGTTGCGGCACTGGAAGCCAAGCTGGGCACGCCGCCGAAGACGCCGGACAACTCCAGCGTGCCGCCGTCGAAGGGGCAGAAGCCGAACCGGCCGGAGAAGGCCAAGCAGCCCGGCCCACGCAAGGGCAGTCTCGGCCGTGATGGTGGCGGGCGGGCACTGGCGGCGGACCCCGACGAGGTGGTGATCGCCAAGCCTTCGCGCTGCCAGCACTGCCGAGCGGCATTCACCGACGCCGACCAGATGCTTGACGCCCGCTACGACAAGATCAATCTGCCGAAGGTGCGTCCGGTGGTGACGCGCGTGGAGCGGTATGCCGGACGCTGCCGCTGCTGCGGCGGCACCACGCTGGCGGCGGTGCCGGAGGGATTGGAGCCGGGCACGCCGTTCAGTCTGGGCATCGTGGCGCTGGCAATGTATCTGCGCTTCGTGCATGCGGTCAGTTACAAGCGATTGAGTCGGTTGATGCTCGACCTGTTCGCCTTGGCGATCAGCGAGGGCGCGCTGGACGCGGCGTTCCGGCGCGTCAAGCCGCAATTCGACGCCGATGTCGCCGGCATTCTCGCGCGTCTGCGGCGTGCGCGGGTGATCTATTCGGACGAGACCGGTGTACGCATCGATGGCCGCAGTTGCTGGAACTGGGTGTTCCAGAACGCCGACGTGGTGATCCATGTTGTCCGCAACAGCCGTGGCGCCAATGTGGTCGCGGACGTGCTGGGCGGGCATCGCCCGGCGATCTGGGTCTCCGACCTCTACGGGGCGCAGCAGGGCCATGCCGAGCACTGGCAAGTCTGTCTGGCGCATCAGTTGCGCGACTGCCAGTACGCCATCGACGCGGGTGATGCCATGTTCGCCCCGCGTATGAAGGCGCTGCTGCTGCGCGCGGTGGTGCTCGCCCGCCGCCATCGTGATCTCGCCGAGAGCACGCGGCACCAGTACCGTTGGCGTCTTGACCGCGACCTCGACGCCATCATGGCGCTGGCCCCCACCAGCCGCGACGGCCAGCGATTGCGAAAGCGATATGGCAAGGTTCGTGGCCACCTGTTCACCTATCTCGATCATCCCGAGATTGCCGCCGACAACAACAGCAGCGAACGCGAACTGCGGCCCACCGCCACCTATCGCAAAGTCACCGGCGGATTCCGCTCCGACTGGGGCGCCGACCTGTTCGCCGCCGTCCGCTCCATTATCGGCACCGCCGCCCGACGCGGAATCGACGCCTATCAGGCGATCCACGACACCCTACGCGGCCAATCCGTGCACCAACCGGGTTGAGCAGCTACTAAATATTTTGTCAATATATCAACCTCTGTTACAGACTTATTTTTGGACGTAACGTACAACAATGTCGAAGTGAGAGTCTGACTCG
>CAIYPH010000592.1 GCA_903928045.1 uncultured Rhodospirillales bacterium | reverse complement strand
GAGGTGCGGCATCGCGGCACCATCGGCGGCAGCATCGCCAATAACGACCCGGCGGCCGACTACCCCGCCGCCGTGCTGGCGCTCGGGGCGACCATCACCACCTCCAAGCGCAGCATCGCCGCGGATGACTACTTCCAGGGCATGTTCACCACCGCGCTCGAGGCCGATGAGGTGATCACCTCGGTCTCCTTCCCCATCCCGGCGAAGGCGGCCTATGTGAAGTTCAAGAACCCGGCCTCGCGCTACGCGATGGTCGGCGTGTTCGTGGCCAAGGGGCCGGCGGGAGTTCGGGTGGCGATCACCGGGGCAGGGCAGGGCGGCGTGTTCCGCCATGCCGGCTTCGAGTCGGCACTCACCGCCAACTGGTCGGCCGATGCGCTGAAGGGCGTCGCCACCTCGGCGGACGACCTCAACAGCGACATCCACGCTTCGGCCGAATATCGCGCCCATCTTTGCGGCGTCATCGCCCAGCGCGCGGTGAAGGCCGCGGGCTGAGCCGGTCGCGGCGCCGGCAAACCCTGGCGCGTTCCGCGCATGACTGACGGCCGCCCGGGCGTATCGCGCCCGGGCGGTTATTTCAGCGCGGCGATGGAGCGGCTACATCGCTCTGCCAAAATGCCGCCTCGTACCTCAGCCAAGCGCGGCGACGCGGCGCGGGCGGCACGCCGCCGCGCGATCCACAGGGGGCGCCGCGCAACAGCGCGCCGTCCGGCGTCGTTCACGCAGCGCGCCACCTCGGTTGCCTTGCCGACGGTGCGCGGGTCTTCACCGAAGCCGGGATCGGCGAGGGCCGCGCGCACCCATGCGATCCGCGCGAGCTCCCGCAGCAGTCGCGCGCGATGACGGTGATGCAACGGCATGGCCGCCACGCGCGCCCGCATCCGTTGTTCGCGCCCGGCGAGCACCCCTCCCAGCAGCAGCGCCAGGCGCAGCACGAAGCAGCGCAACAGGCTTTGCAGGGGGGATGAAGCGGGCGGCATGACGTCTATCTCCTTGGTTGAGGTGACCTATGTCCTCAATATGCGCCGAAGGAGGTAAATTGTCAAGAACAAAATTAGAACTGACGCTTGCTGCCATCCGTTCTGCATCGGTCCGCCCCGCGGGTAGCGCGCCTGTCTGGCCTCCCGCTTACGCCACCGCCTCGCGCAGCGCCGGCGCGGTGGGCCGGCGATCCTCCCCGAAGGCGATCTGACACAGCCCGGCGATCAGCCCGATCACCACGCCGAACTGCCAGGCGCGGTCATAGGAGCCGAGCGCGGTGTAGATCAGCCCGCCGCCCCAGGCGCCGAGGAAGGAGCCGACCTGGTGGCTCATGAATGCCAGTCCACTGATGGTGGCCATGTAGCGCAGCCCGAACATGCTCGCGATCATCCCGCTGGTGAGGGGGGATACGCCGAGCCACAGCAGCCCCATGGTGGCGGCGAACACCAAAGTGGCGGCGGGGGTCGGCGGGAAGACGAAATAGGCGGCCAGGGCCAGGCTGCGCAGGGTGTAGATCAGCCCGAGCAGGACATGCTTGGGGAAATGCCCGCCGAGCCAGCCCCAGCCATAGGAGCCGATGACGTTGGCCATGCCGATGACCGCGATCGCCTCGGCCGACAGCATCGGGTCCATCCCGCATATCGCCAGATAGGTCGGCAAATGGGTGGTCAGGAACACCAGTTGCAGCCCGCAGACGAAATAGGCCGCGGCCATCACCAGGAAGGCCGGCCGGCGCAGCGCCGTGCCGATCACCTCGCGTGTGGAACTCGCTTCGCCTTGGCGGACTGGCGTCGGGATGCGGTCGGCGCGGCCCATCAACAGGGCTGCCGGCAGCATGACGAGGGCGAGGGCGATGAAGGCATACATCGCATAGCGCCAGCCCGGTCCGGCGATCAGCGTCTGGGCCAGGGGGGCGGCGATGAAGGTGCCGAGCGAGCCGCAGGCGGAGATCATGCCGAGCACCTGGCTGCGGCGCTCCGGCGAAACGGCGCGGGCGGCCGCGGCCATGTTCAACGCGGCGGCGGTGCAGGACAGCGCGATGCCGATCAGGGGGCCGGTGCCGAGCGTGAGCGCCAATGGGCCGGTGGCGAAGGCGAGGCCGGCGATGTAGAGCAGCGCCCCGGTGAG
>CAIYPH010000591.1 GCA_903928045.1 uncultured Rhodospirillales bacterium | reverse complement strand
GGTGTTCGGCGCGCTGGTGGCGGCGGCGCGGATTTCGCCCATGCTGCTGCCGCGGCTGATCGGCGGCGCCTATGTCGAGCTGATGCGCAACACGCCGCCGCTGGTGCTGATATTCGTCGGCTATTTCTTCGTCTCCAGCCAGATCATGCCGCTGCTCGGCGTCGACGCCTTCCTGCGTGGCGCCGCGCCTGGGACGCGCGCGGCGCTCTCCTGGCTGTTCGGTGATCCGCGCCTGCTGAAGAACGTGCTGTCGGCGCTGGTGGTGCTGGCGCTGTTCGAGGGCGCCTATGTCGCGGAGATCCTGCGCGCGGGGGTGCAGTCGATCGAGCCGGGCCAGTGGGATGCCGCGGCGGCGCTGGGGATGACGCGGGGCCGGGCGCTGCGTCTGGTGATCGTGCCACAGGCGGTGGCGCGCATGGTGCCGCCGCTGTGCGGGCAGTTCATCTCGCTGATCAAGGACAGCTCGATCGTCTCGTTGATTTCGGTGCAGGATTTGACGTTCATGGCCAACGACGTCGCGGTGTCGACCGGCCGCGTGTTCGAGACCTGGCTGACGGCGGCGGGGCTGTATTTCGCCGTGTGTTTCGCGCTGTCGCTGCTGTTCCGCCGTTGGGAGGGGCGGTTCACGATCGCAAGGGCCTAGCGGGGATCGGCGGGCTCGCCCATCCCGTCATGCGGCCCCGTTCAGGCGACCTGTATCACGGTGAGATGCATAATGCGCCGCACGGTGAAGCCGAGCCGCAGATAGACGCGCCTTGCGCTGTCGTTGTCGGTTTTCACATGCAGGAACGCCCTCTGGCCCCGTGCGGCGCTGGCGGTGGCGAGGCGGGTGACCAGGTCGGCGGCGTAGCCACGGCCGCGGGCGGCGGGGTCGGTGCAGACGCCGCTGATTTCCACGTGATGGGACGTCGCCATGCGCTCACCGGCCATGGCGAACAGGGCGCCTGCGGGAGAGCGGATCCCGAAATAGCGGCCCATCGTGACGGTGCGCGGCATCATCGGGCCGGGCTCGGTGCGCTTGGCGAGATCGAGCACGTCGGCGGCGTCATCGATGCCGAGATCGACGAGCCCCGCAGGCGCGACGCCCAGCGGCGGCAGCGTCTCGGGCGCGATCATCTGCTCGATGGCCTGGCGCCGCAGCGCGGTGATGCCGGCGGGGAGGTCGGTTGGGTCGGCGGTGAACAGCGCGACGCGGCCGCCCGGGCCGAGCAGGGTGGCGAGATCGGCCCAGGCGGCGGGGTCGGCGGGATCGTCGAGCGAGGCCATGGGGGCGAGGTCGAACGGGTAGCGGGCGGCGCGGCCGTGGCGGATGGCGAGGCTGGCATGGACGGTGGCGAGGCCGTGGTGGAGGGGATTATCGAGCAGTTCGTCCATGGCGCTGTTCCCTTGGTGGCGGCTTCTGCTATTATGGGTATATGCCCATAATTAGCAAGGAGCATGCTCGTGAACGCCGATCCCGCGCCAGGTATTGCCGCCTGCCATTGCCACACGCTGCGCCATGCCGCCCGGCATCTCACCCAGTTCTATGACCGGATGCTGGCGCCCGCCGGCGTCAAGGCGACGCAGTTTCCGGTGCTGGCCGCGCTGATGGAGTTCGGCACTATGCCGCTCGGCGCGCTTGCCGCCCGGCTCGGCATGGATCGCGCCACGCTCGGCCACAATGTGCGGCCGATGCTGGCGCAGGGCTGGCTGGTGATGGCGCCGGGGGAGGACCGCAGGCGGCGCGACATCGCGCTGAGCGCGGAGGGGCGGGAGGTGCTGACCGGCGCCCTGCCGTTATGGCAGGCGGCGCAGGGCGCGTTCGCCGCCGGGTTCGGCGCCGAGCGGGCAGCCACTTTGCGCGCCGAGGCCGCCGCCGCGGCGCGCGTGGCGTTCAGCCGCCGCGGCGCTTGATCGGCAGCAGCTCGTCGAAGTGCGGCGACCGCTTTTCTTTCCTGGCCCGGAAACTCTCGGCCATGTCGACGGCGGGGTTGTACATGCCGGCCTGCCAGGTCGCGATATAATCGAGCCCGTCGGCCACCGTGTGGTCGCGGGCGTAGTTGATCATCACCTTGGAGCCATAGACCGCGAGCGGCGATTTCTCGGCGATGTCGCGCGCGATCGCCATCACCTCCGCCAGCATCGCCTCCTGGCTCTCGAACACCTCGTTGACCAGGCCGAGCTGCATCGCCTTGGCGGCGGAGAGGCGGCGGCCGGAATAAGCGAGTTCGCGCACCATGCCGGTCGGCATCAGGTTGCACAGGCGCGGGAAGGTGCCGACATCGGCGGTCATACCGATGTTGATTTCCTGGATGACGAAGAAGGCGTCGGCGGTGGCGTAGCGGCAGTCGCAGGCCGAGGCGAGATCGACGCCACCACCGACGCAGCCGCCCTGGATGGCCGCCAGCACCGGCATGCGGGCGGCCTCGATCACGTTGAAGCTGTTTTGGATATCGAGCACCCGCAGCCGCAGATTGGCCGCCACCCGGCCGCGCTCATTGGTGGTATCGGCGCCACCCGAGGGGGCGCCGGAGCCGAACACCGCGAGGTCCATCCCCGCGGTGAAATGCTTGCCGGTGGAGGAGATCACGATCACCCGGGCGCGGGCGTTGTCATCGATGTCACGGATGGCGGCGGGGAGTTCGACCCAGAATTCGGGCGTCATGGTGTTGAGCGCCTCGGGCCGGTTGAGTTGGATATGGGCGATGCCATCGGCGATGGTGAGATCGAAAGTGGTGTAGTCCATCGGGCGCTCCTGCTGCCGGCCGCCACGGCCGCTTGGGTGATCCCGTAGCATTGCGGCCGCGGCTGCGACAATTCCGGGCGATCTGACCCGGGGGAAGATTTTTTGCGGATAGGAGAAATATTGCTTGACAGGCCGCGGCGTTTGTGAGAACATATAAGGAACTCGAAACCCGATCATGAAAGGCCAAGATGTCCTC
>CAIYPH010000590.1 GCA_903928045.1 uncultured Rhodospirillales bacterium | reverse complement strand
CCCCTCTTCAGCAACGCCCTTGAGTCACGGGTTCCAAGGGCCCACTGGCCCTTGGCGGGTCCAGGGCAGAGCCCTGGCCTTTCTTTCTGTCCGACGCCCAAACCCATCATGCCCCGAGTGGCCGCAGCAATTCGCGGCTGATGATGTGGCGTTGGATTTCGCTGGTGCCGTCCCAGATCCGCTCCACCCGCGCATCGCGCCAGAAGCGTTCGAGGGGGAGATCATCCATCAGCCCCATGCCGCCGTGGATTTGGATGGCGCGGTCGGTGACGCGGGCGAGCATTTCGGTGGCGTAGACTTTGGCTTCCGAGATTTCGCGGTTGGCGGGGAGGCCCTGGTCGAGCCGCCAGGCGGCCATGAGGGTGAGGAGGTCGGCGGCGTCGATTTCGGTGATGCTGTCGGCGAGTTGGAAGGAGACGCCTTGGTAGCGGCCGATTTTTTCGCCGAATTGTTCGCGTTGGGCGGCATGGGCGAGGGCGAGATCGAAGGCGCGGCGGGCGCGGCCGACGGCCATGGCGGCGACGGTGAGGCGGGTGGCGGCGAGCCAGGTGTTCACGATGGCGAAACCCTGACCTTCCTCGCCCAGCATTTGTTCGGCGGGCAGGCGGCAGTCGTCAAAGGTGAGGATGCAGTTGTTGTAGCCGCGGTGGGAGACGGATCGGTAACCCTTGCGGATTTCAAAGCCCGGCGTGCCGCGATCGACCAGGAAGGAGGAGATGCGTTTGCGGCCAGGCGCATCCTCGCCGGTGGCGACAAAGACGATGACGAAATCGGCGATGTCGGCGTGGCTGATGAAGTGCTTGCTGCCGTTGAGCACCCAGTCCGTGCCATCACGCCGGGCGAAGGTTTTCATGCCCCGGAGGTCCGAGCCGGCGCCGGGCTCGGTCATCGCCAGGGCGTCGATTTTGTCGCCGCGCACGGAGGGCAGGAGGTAGCGTTCGCGCTGCTCGGCGTTACCGGCGCAGAGGATGTTGGAGGGGCGCCCCCACCAGACGGTGAGGGCCATGGAGGCGCGGCCGAGTTCGCGCTCCAGCAAAGTGAAGGTCTGATGATCGAGCCCGCCGCCGCCGTATTCGGCGGGGATGTTCGGGGCATGGAAACCGAGCTCGATCACCTTGCGCTGGATCTCGCGGCCCATTTCGAGCGGCACCTCGCCGCTGCGCTCCACTTCGGCCTCGAGCGGATAGAGCTCGCGCTCCACGAAGTCTCGCACCGTGCGTACGACGAGGTCCTGCTCCGGGGTGAGGCCGAAATCCATCGGTGCTATTCCGCGTAGGAGGGGTCTTTGCGGTCGAGCACCTGCTTCATCTGCTCGAAATGCGCGACATCGGCGCCGCCATAGGCCTCCCAGCCCTTGGCGGTGCGCTCGGCGAGCTCGTCGGACATCACGGCGAGGGGCTGGCCGGTGGAGCGGGCGAGCACCAGGGTCTGGCAGGCGCGCTCGAGGTAGTAGAGATCGTCGAAGGCGGCGGCCGGGGTGGCGCCGACGACGAGCACGCCATGATTGCCCATCATCATGCGGGTGTGCTGGCCGATGCCATGCGCCACGCGCTCGCCCTCGGCCACGTCATCGGCGATGCCGCCGTAGTCCAGGTCATAGGCGATGCGGTTGTAATAGCGCGCGGTGTTCTGCTCGATCGGCAGGATCGTCGGGTCGGCCAGCGAGGCGACCGCGGTGGCGTAGGCGGAGTGGACATGCAGGATGCAGCGCGCCTGCGGCACCATCGCATGCATGCGGCCATGGATCGACCAGGCCGAGGCGTCCGGCGCGTCCGGCCGGTTCATCGTCTCGGGGTCGTCGGCATCGAGCAGCAGGAGTTCGCTGGCTTTCACCAGGGAGAAATGCCGCCATTTCGGGTTGATGAGGAACTTGTTGCCGGGGCCGGGCAGGGCGACGGAGAAGTGGTTGGCGATCGCCTCGTGCCAGCCGAATTCGACGGCGAGGCGGAAGCATGCGGCGAGATCCACCCGCAGCTGCCACTCGGTGTCACTGATGTTCCGGCGCGATTGCGTCATTCCGTCCATGGCGGTGCCCTCCTGCTGCGGGGATGCTGCCATGGAATGGCGTGGACCGGAACTGGGAAGGAAGGGTGTTCT
>CAIYPH010000589.1 GCA_903928045.1 uncultured Rhodospirillales bacterium | reverse complement strand
CGCCAGGCACACCATCAAACCAGTTCTTGCACGGCAGAGCGCCGCAGCATAACGTCCAAACCAGCAGCGCTCGATCGGCCAATTTCAACAGAGATCGGGACATCCCCATGCGGCGCGGCATGAACGGGCTGGCGTTGCAGGTGCAGCAGGCGCTGCAGCGCGATCCGCATGCCGGGGATCTCTATGTGTTCCGTGGCAAACGCGGCGACCTGGTGAAGATCCTCTGGCACGACGGGCTCGGCATGTCGCTGTATGCCAAGCGGCTGGAGCGGGGGCGGTTCATCTGGCCGACGCCGGCGGACGGTGTGATCGCCATCACGGCGGCGCAGCTCGGCTACATGCTGGAGGGGATCGACTGGCGGCACCCGCGGCGGACCTGGCGGCCGGAGCTCGCGGGATGACGTCAAATTGAGCGGCAAGATCGGCAAATAGTGAGTGCATGGCTACGGATCATCGTGATTCGATACGCCCCGTGAGCACCGCCCCCGACAGCCTGCCCGCCGAGATCGACGCGCTGCGTGCGGAACTCACCGCCGAGCGCGCGGCACGGCTCGAATATCAAGCTCGGGCCTCGGGCGCGGAGGCGATGGTGGCGCATCTCAAGCTGCTGATCGCGCAGATGAAGCGCGATCGCTTCGGCGCCTCCGCCGAGCGTGGCCGCAAGCTGCTCGACCAGTTGGAGATGCAACTCGAGGAACTCGAGGCCGCCGCCAGCGAGGATACCGAGGCCGCCGGGCTCGACGATACCGACACCACCTCGGTGCGCCCGTTCACTCGGATAAAACCAGTCCGCGCGCCGCTGCCAGCGCATCTGCCGCGCGAACGGGTCGTGCTCGTAGCACCGACGGTGTGCCCCTGCTGTGGCGGTCGGCTTGCCAAACTCGGCGAGAGTATCACCGAGACGCTGGAGGTCGTGCCGCGCAGCTACAAGGTGATCCAGACGGTGCGGGAGAAATTCTCCTGCCGCGCCTGCGAGGCGATCACGCAGCCGCCGGCTCCGTTCCACCCGATCGCCCGTGGCCGCGCCGGAGCGAACCTGCTTGCCACCATCCTGGAAGCGAAGTTCGGCCAGCACCTGCCGCTGAACCGGCAGAGCGAGAGCTTCGGCCGCGAAGGGATCGATCTCAGCGTCTCCACCCTGGCCGACTGGGTCGGCGCCTGCACCTCCACCCTCGCCCCGCTGGTGGCGCTGATCCGCGCCCATGTGCTCGCCGCCGAACGCATCCATGGTGACGACACCACCGTGCCGGTGCTGGCGCGGACGAAGACCGTCACCGGCCGATTATGGGCATACGTTCGCGACGATCGGCCGTTCGGTGGCGCGGCCCAGCCGGCGGCGATCTTCTTCTACTCGCGGGACCGTGGCGGTGAGCATCCATGTCGGCATCTCGCTGACTATGCGGGGATCCTGCAGGCCGATGCCTACGCCGGGTTCAACGATCTTTATGCACATGGCCGCAAGCCCGGCCCGGTTCGTGAGGCGGCGTGCTGGGCACATGGGAGGCGCAAGCTGTTCGTCCTCGCCGAATTGGGTCGCGCGCCGCTGGCTGTCGAGGCGGTGCGCCGGATCGATGCGATCTTCGCCATCGAGCACGACATCAACGGCCTCGCCGCCGAGCAGCGGCGTGAGATCAGGCAGCTTCGCGTCGCCCCGCTGGTGACGGCCCTCGAAGCATGGATGCGTGCCGAGCGCGGCAAGCTCTCGCGCCATGCCGACGTCGCCAGGGCGATGGACTACATGTTGAAGCGCTGGGAGGCATTCACCCGCTTCCTCGACGATGGTCGGATCTGCCTGACCAACAACGCCGCCGAGCGCGCGCTCCGTGGTATCGCCATCGGACGCAAAGCCTGGCTGTTCGCCGGCTCCGACCGCGGTGGCGAGCGCGCGGCCGCGATGTATGCGCTCATCGCCACCGCCAAGCTCAACGACGTCGATCCCAGAGCCTGGCTCGCCGATGTGCTGGCCCGCATCAGCGACCACCCGGCGACGCGACTGCACGAATTGCTCCCATGGAACTGGAAAAAGTCAGCCCAATCGGAGGCCGCCGCTGCCTGAAGTCAGATCGCCGCGGTCCTCAGCAGATGGTTACGCAGAAGCAATATCCTGCGCAGCTGATGGGATAGGCAACATCTTCCGAATCATTAGACCTGTTGCGGAAGTCGGCCCACCGCGGCGCGGAATCGATATGAAATCAGG
>CAIYPH010000588.1 GCA_903928045.1 uncultured Rhodospirillales bacterium | reverse complement strand
GGCTCGCCAAGGATTTCGAGGCGACGATCTCCAGCGCGAGCGCATGGTTGCTCATCGCACACATCCGCTTGCTCACCAGACGCCTGGCACGAGCGTGATCCGTTTTCATCAATTCCGAGTCAGACTCTAAAGAGCGCTGCAAGGCGATGCAACGTTTTAACGTTGGCAGAACATCCCCCCGGAGAGCATCCGGGGGGACCGGTTGTTACTTGCCCAAATGCTTGTCGAAGAAGCGGGCGATGTCGGTGAAGGCTTCCTTGGTTTCGGGAGCGAAGGGCAGCGCGCCGTACTGGGCGTGGGACTGGCCTTCATAGACGTTGAGATCGGCCTCGACGCCGGCCTGGCGCAGTTTGCGGTGGGTGCGCACGGTGTTGGAGAGGAAGAGGTCCCGTGTGCCGGTGGTCAGGATGGTGGGCGGGAAGCCGTGCATGTCGCCGTAGATCGGCGAGAGGAACGGGTCTTTCAGATCGGTCCCGTTGGCGTAGAGTTTCGCGGCGCGGCCGAGCCAGCCTTTCCAGGAGACCAGCACGTTGTCGACGAATTCGTTGGTGGTGTAGCTGTCGCCGACTTCGTCGAGGTCGGACCAGGGCGTGCCCGGGGCGATGGCGGCGGGGAGCGGCAGCTTTTCCTTCTTGGCGCGCAGCACGAGGGCGAGTGTCATCCCGCCGCCGGTGGAGGTGCCGAAGACCGCCATGTTCTTGGCCTTGGCCATTTTGAGCGCGGCCTTCCAGGCGGCCATGGCGTCATCCATCGCGGCGGGGTAGGGCGCGTCGGGCGGCATGCGGTAGTCGACCGAGACGACGCGGTAGCTGCCGTAATAGGCCATGTTGATGGCCTCGGTGAGCGCCGCCTCGCCGGGGCTCAGCACGTAGCCGCCGCCATGGACGTGGAACAGCAGGCGGTTGCGGTTGGCGGGCGCCACCTCGCGCGGGGTGACCATGTAGGCGGGCACGCCGCCGAGGGTGATCTTCTCGTATTTGACGCCGAACTTCGCGGCGGCCTCGCGAGCGATGCCGATGCTGACCTGGGCGCGCTGGTTCACCCAGTCTTTCCACTCCTGCGGCGTCTTGGGATCGACGTTCCAGAACGGCGCCGGGGGGTTGGCGATGAGCTTGGCCATGTCGGGGCTGACATCGCCCGGCACGGTGAGCTTCTTGGCCGGCACCTCGCGGGGCGGCGGGGTTTGCGCGAGTACTGGCTGGGCCAGCCACAAGGCGGCGCCCACTGCGAGCAGCAGCGCGTGTTTGGTTCGATTGGACATTCCGTTCCTTCCGCTATGCGGTCGTTGATGGCGCGCGAGACTGGTAACCCCCGCACGCGGTGGGAGGTTAGAACGATCCGTGCATCAGTGCACCCCTCCCTCAGCGCCCCTTGAACTCCGGCTTGCGCTTCTCGGCGAAGGCCCGCATGGCCTCTTTGGCGTCGTCGGTCTGGCTCAGTTCGCGGGTGAGGTTCTGCTCGAAGCGGTAGCCGTCGCGCAGGGTCATGAATTCGATGGTCTGGGCGGCCTGCTTGGCCATGCGGGTGGCGATGGGGCTTTTGGCGGCGATGTTGGCGGCCATTTTCAGGGCCTCGCCCATCAGCTCGGCGGCTGGGACGCAGCATTCGACGATACCGAGCCGGTAGAGCTCAGGTCCCGGGACGCGATAGCCGGTGAGCATCATCCGCCGGGTCAGGGAATGGCCGAAGACCCGCATGGTGTGGCGTCCACCGCCCATCAGGCCGACATCGACCTCGGGAAGGCCGAGCTGGGCGGTTTCCGACGCCATCAGGATGTCGCAGGAGACGGCGATACCGAGGCCGGCGCCCAAGGCGGGGCCGTTGATGGCGGCGATGATGGGTTTCTTGTTTTCGATGATGGAGTAGCTGAGTTCGCGGGCGCGGCGGGCATGGGCCCAGTAGTCGCCGGGCTCTTCCTTGCGGGCGAGGCGGCCTTTGATGTCGGCGCCGGCGGAGAAGCAGCGGCCCGCGCCGGTGATGATGGCGACCCGGACATCCGGCAGGTCGTTGAGGCGGTCGATGGCGGCGATCATTTCCTCCATGAACTCGGTCGAGACGGCGTTGACCGGCGGCGCGTCCATGGTGACGACGGCGATGTGGTCGGAGATTTCGGTGCGGATCAGGGCCATGGCGTGGTTTCCTCGGTGATGGTTGGCGTCAGCCTGCCCCAGCCGGGCCGCCGGGGCGAGAGGGGGGCCGGGCGGGTGGTGAATTTCACCTCCCTGATATTGCGCCGGACGCTTGACCGCTCGGGTATCGGCGGGCGAGGCAGGGGCAACAGAGGAGGACACGACCATGAGCGGCTCTCTCGCGGGACGGGTGGCGCTGGTGACCGGCGCCGGCAACGGCATCGGCCAGGCGATCGCGCTGCGCTTCGCGGCCGAAGGGGCGATCGTCGGGGTGAATGACCTCAAGCCCGAATTCACCGCCCGCACCATGGCGCTGATCGCGGAGGCGGGCGGCGTCGCCGAGGATCTGCCGGGCGATGCGAGCCAGCGGGAGACCGTGCGGGAGCTGGTGCTTGGCCTGGCGGCGCGGCAAGGGCGGTTCGACATCATGGTCAATAACGCGGCATGGGTGCGCTATGGCGGCATCGAGACGATCACCGAGAAGACCTATGAGCGGATGACCGCGATCGGCTTTGGCGGTGTGGTGTGGGGCATTCAGGCGGCGGCGGAGGCGATGGGAGCGGACGGCGGGTCGATCATCAATATCGCCTCCTCCGCGGCGTTTCTCGGCATGCCCAACGCGCTGCTCTACTGCGGCATCAAGGCGGGGGTGACCGGACTGACCCGCTCGGCGGCCGTCGAGCTCGGGCCGCGCGGCATTCGGGTGACCGCGATCGCGCCCGGTTCGACCAAGACCGAGGCGGTGGCGGCGATGCTGACGCCTGAGATGGTGGAGAAGCGGACATCGCGCACGCCGCTGCGCCGGCTCGGAGAGGTGGGCGATATCGCAGATGCCGCGCTGTTCCTGGCCTCGGATGCCAGCCGCTACGTCAGCGGCAGCGTGCTGATGGTGGATGGCGGGATTACGCACGCCTTCGGGTAGCGGGTTTTTGTTTCTAATACGTAACAAATAAGGCGCGATAAGACGACTCGGACAGGCAGCTGATTCGCGATGGAGGCGCGCGCGCGGCGGCGCGCTGGGCGGTGTGAGCGCACGGGCGCGCAATGGCCGGCGTCCCGAGCGGCGCATCGGGGAACGCGCGCAGCGGACGCGGGGCGCGGATGATTGCGCGGGGGGCGCGGGTGGGGCGCCGGACCGCGCGGGACGGACTCCGGGCGCGGCTGCGGCGGGTCGCAGGTTTGGGCGCGGCGGTGCCGGTGGGAATAGTGGTGGTAGGGACGGGTGGCGGAGCGGTGGCGAGGCGGGCCATCAGGGCCGCGAAGTCCCGCGCGAACAGCAGCAGCTCGTCCCGCAGTGAGCGCACGAACGGCCAGAAGAGGCGCCGGCGCGGGAGCAGGGCGGCGATCCTCTCGATCATCGCGACGACAAGCTCCGCCAGACGCAGCGCGGGATGCGCGGCGGCCGGGTTGGGCTCAGAGAATGTCGTCTGATTGCTCATGTCGTCATTCCTACGACATGATACCTAGATATGCAAGTGATTTTTTCGGCTTTGGATACTTTTCTTTAGGCGCGGGTCCCGGCGTGCTCCCTCAGCCCCGTCGCGCCTCGACCGCCTCGACCAGCATCGGTACCCCGATGACGCAGGCGTGGATGCCGAGATGCGCGGTCATTTGCAGGATTTGCAGGATCTCCTCCTTGGTCGCGCCCTCGCGCAGGGCGCGCGCGATGTGCAGCCGGGTACCGGCCGGGTTCTGGTGGGTGAGGCAGGCGTTGAGGCCGACAGCGATCAGGGCGCGCTCCTTCATCGACAGCGCGCCGGTGACTTCGGGGGCCGCCAGCAACGCGGTCATCACGTCGAAATAGGCGGGATGCAGGCGCAGGAGGTGCTCGCAATGGGGCGGCCAGTCGCCGAAGCGCCGGGTGTATTCGAGCTTGAGACGCTCCTGCTCGGCGGAGAGCGGGGTGGCGAGGAAGCCGGTATCGAGCCCGGCGGCCTGCAGCTCCTCGACCAGGATATCGACCCCCATGGTGACGCCTTCGAGGCCCTGGGCGGTGGCGAGTTGCAGGGTCTCGATCACGTCATGCGCGCTGGCGCCGTGGGCGATGGCGAGGCGGGTGTGGATCTTGAGCCCCTCGCCGAACATGTGGGTGGAGGACGCATCGACGGCGACGTAGAGGAGTTCGCGCATGCGGGGGCTGAGCGGGCCCTGCGCGGCGGGCAGGGCGGCGTAGCGCAGATAGGTCTCGAGGAAGGCCTGGCTGTATTGCAGCAGCCCGTCATTGAAGGCGACCCAGTAGCCGCGCGCCTTGATGTAGTCCTCCTTGAATTTCTGCTGGGCGGGGGTGAGGTCCATGGGATCACACCTTTGCCTTCATCATGGCGGGATCCACCATCGGCACCGGGATGGAGCCGCCGCGGGTCTTGTCGGAATAGACGCCGCCGGCGTTGGAGTAGTCGAGCCCGGTTTCCATTTGCAGCTTGCGGCCGAGCGAAATCACCTCGGGGATATCCGCCGGCGCGAGGGGCGCCATGCGCGGCTTGCGGGCGAGGGCGGCGGCGACATAGGGGGCGAGCTCGGCGGCTTTTTTCGCCTCGCGCGCGGCCTCGCGGGCCTTGAACCAGGGCATCACGCCCTCGGCGAAGCGGTGCATCGATTCCTTGATGTGGTCGGTGCGGTTCTTGCCGCATTGCTGGATGAAAATCATCTGGTCGATGCCGGCCTCGCCGTATTGCTTGAGGTTGGCCAGCACTTCATCGGGGGTGCCGATGCAGGACTCGCCGGGGGTCGGCGGCATCTGGTCGCGCACCTTCTCATAGGCGTCCCAGACATTGGTGACGCTGGGCTTGTGGATGCCGAAAATGCCGTAATGCGCCAGCGAATAGCCGAAGAAGCGGAACCCATCGATGCCGCGGCGCATCGCTTCCTCGCGATCGGGGTGGACGGACATGCCGGCGAGGCAGGCGAAATTGGCGTTCACGGTGTGGCCGAGCGGCACGCATTCGTCCGACTTGATGATGGCGTAGTATTCCTTCACCCATTCGGCGGCCTGGGCGGGGGTGACGAAGCCGAAGACCAGCGCGCCCATGCCGTTACGCGCGGCGCGCAGAATGCTGTCGCGGCGCGAGCAGGCGAGCCACATCGGAGGGTGCGGGCGCTGGCGCGGCTTGGGCAGCACGTTGCGCGGCGGCATGGAGAAGAACTCGCCCTGGAAGCCGGGATAGGGCGACATCGTCATCATGTTGGCGATCTGCTCGGTCGCCTCGCGCCACATCGCGCCCTTTTTGGCCGGCTCGATGCCGAAGCCGGCCATCTCCATCAGCGAGCCCGATTCCCCCGAGCCCCATTCGACGCGGCCGCCGGAGACGAGATCGAGCATGCCGAGCCGCTCGGCGACGCGGGCGGGCTGGTTGTAGTTGGGCGCGGTGAGGCAGATGCCGTGGCCGAGGCGGATAGTCTTGGTGCGCTGCGAGCAGGCGGCGAGAAACACCTCGGGGGCGGAGGAGTGGGAGTATTCCTCGAGGAAATGATGCTCGACCTCCCAGGCGCAGTCGAAGCCGAGCTGGTCGGCGAGTTCGACCTGGTCGAGCGCTTCCTGCACGAGGTTGAACTCGCTGTCCTCGGTCCAGGGGCGGGGGAGCTGGTGTTCGTAGAAAATGCCGAATTTCATGGCCGCTTTCCTCGTTGTCTCGTGCTTGGCGCGCAGGGTGCGAAGCGGCGGCCGCGAAGTCAAAGCCCGGTTCGGGGCGCGGATAAATATCACGCCTGCGATTTTTCCGGCGACCTGCTAGAGTGACGCCAAACCGGCGGGGAGGAAGCATGCGCCGCGATCCGATCAAATCCGCCGCGCGGGTGCTGGAAGTGCTTGAGCTGTTCGCCGAGACGCGCGCGCCGCTGCGGCAGAAATACGTCGTCGAGCGGCTGGAATATCCACAATCCAGCACGACCGGGCTGCTGAAGAGCCTGGTGGCGCTGGGCTACCTCAATTACCACCGCGCCAGCCGCACCTACTTCCCGACCACCCGCGTCGCCGCGGTGGGGGACTGGATCAACCATTTCATCTACGGCTCCGGCCAGCTTATCGAGATGATGCAGCGCATCCACGACGCGACCGAGGAGACGGTGGCGCTGGTGTCGCAGAACGATTTGTTCATCCAGTATCTCCGGGTGATCGTGCCGGAGCATCCGCACAAGTATCCGGTGGCGGAGGGGGCGATGCGGCTGCTGACGCAGTCGAGCGCCGGGCTGGTGTTGCTGAGCCGCATGCCGGACCGCACGGTTGCCCGGCTGGTGCGCCATATCGACATCCACCCCGCGGCGCGGGGCAAGCGGGTGGATGTGCCGCGGCTGCTCGCGCTGCTGAACCGCATCCGCGCCACCGGACATTGCTTCATCTCCGGCATCCCCTTTCCCGAGGCGGCGACGATTTCGCTGCCGCTTCCGGACGCGCCGCACGGGATTCCGCTGGCGATCGGGGTGGGCGGCACGGTGGCGCGGATCACCGAAGGGCGGGCGCGGATTGTTGCCGTGATGCAGGAGGCGGTGGAGGCCTATCGGGCGACGATCGCCAGCGTGCCGGTGGCGGAGCCGGGCTGAAAATCACACCTGTGAAACTCGCGCGGGGACGCCGCGGGGGCTCGCGGGCGACGGCGGCTTGGCCGAAACTCGGCCGCAGAAGGCCGTTGCACGGCCCCGCCAGTGTTTCGAGGGGAAACCGCATTATGCCGCATCGCCGCAGCTTCACCCGCTCCTTGCTGCTTGCCAGCGCACTTACCGCCGTTGGCTTCGCCGCCGAGGCACAGCCGGTCAAGATCGCCATCATGGGCGATATGTCCGGCCCCTATGCCGATAATGGCGGCCCGGGCTCGGTGCTGGCGGCGACGATGGCGATCGAGGATTTCGGCAAGACCGTGCTGGGGCGGCCGATCGAGCTGGTGACGGGCGATGACCAGAACAAGCCGGATGTGGGTGTGGCGATGGCGCGCAAGTGGCTTGCCGAGGACAAGGTGGACGCGATCCTGACGTTCACCATCTCGCCGACCGCGCTGGCGGTGCAGCCGCTGATGACGGAGGCGAAGAAGCCGCATCTGATCGCCGGCTCCGGCTCGGCCGATCTGACCGGCAAGGCCTGCTCGCCGATGGCGATCAACTTCGTCTACGACACCTACGTGATGCCCAAGGCGATTTCGCGCGCTTTGGTGGGGGCCGGGAAGGACACGTGGTATTTCATCACCGTGGATTACGCGTTTGGTGCGGCGATGGAGGCGGCGGCGACGCAGTTCGTCAAGGAGGCCGGGGGCAAGGTGCTGGGCACCGCCAAGCATCCGCTCGGCACCACCGATTTCTCCACCCAGTTGCTGCAGGCCCAGGCCAGCGGCGCCAAGGTGATCACGCTGGCCAATGCCGGGGCGGATTTCAGCAACGCGGTGAAGCAGGCCGGGGAATTCAACATCACCAGCCGCGGCCAGGTGCTGGCCTCGACCGGCACCACCATCAACACCATTGTCGCTGTAGGCTTGCAGGCGGCGCAGGGCATGCAGTTCACCGTGCCGTTCTATTGGGACATGAACGACGAGACGCGTGCGTGGTCGCGCCGGTTCATGGCGCGCTTCGGCAACAAGGCGCCGACCTTCCTGCAATCCGGCGCCTATAGCGCGACCTGGCACTACCTCAACGCGATGAAGGCGGCGGGGACGACGGACGGCGAGAAGGTGATGGCGCAGATGAAGGCCACGCCGATCAATGATTTCCAGATGAAGAACATCCCGATCCGCGCCGATGGGCACGTGATGCGGCCGATGTATCTGGTCCAGGTGAAGACTCCCGCGGAATCGAAAGAGCCTTACGACGTCTATAAGATCACCGCGACGGTGGCGCCGGATGCGATCTGGCGGACGCCGGCGGAGGCTGGGTGCCCTTACGTGAAGGGATAGGAAGGAAGCATGTTCTTTTTGTGAACAAAAAGAACCAAAAAGACTTTTTGCTCC
>CAIYPH010000587.1 GCA_903928045.1 uncultured Rhodospirillales bacterium | reverse complement strand
CTGCTGCTCTCCAAAGCCAAGGACAACAACGCCTCGGCCGCCGTCGGCCCCTTCCTGCGCTTCCTCGATGCCAGCTTCACCCTGGACGACATCCGCAACACCGTCGTCACCCTGACCGTCGAAGGCCCCGACAACTACCGCCTCGAGGGCTCATCCTCGATGACCCGCATCGCGCGTGATCCGGAAGACCTCGCGGGCCAACTGCTCAACCCGCATCACGCCTACCCCGACGGCGCGCTGCTCTATCTCGGCACCATGTTCGCCCCGATCGAGGACCGTGACGCCCCCGGCAAGGGTTTCACGCACAAGTCCGGCGACATCGTCACAATCGCCACTCCCCGCCTCGGCCGCCTCGTCAACCGCATCCGCCCCACCGATCAGTGCGAACGCTGGACTTTCGGCACCGGCGCCCTGATGCGCAATCTTGCCGGCCGCGGGCTGCTTTGACCCTCCCCCGCAGCCTTCGCAACCCGCCCATGTCTTGCCGGCCCGCATCCCCTGTCGCAGGATCGGCGCCACGACAACCCCAGGATACATGCCATGCGTAACGATGCCGCCGACGACCGGTTCCTCAACCTCCACGAGCTTGTCCATGAGGCCCGCCTTAAACTCAACCAGTTCGCCTGGGACTATCTGATCGGCGGCGCTGAGACCGAGACCACGCTGGCGCGCAACCGCGCGGCACTGGACAGCATCGCCTTCCGCAACCGCGTGCTGGTCGATGTCAACACCATCGACAAGACGCATGACTTTTTCGGCCACAAGATTCGCCTTCCCGTGGCTCTCGCCCCGGTCGGCTCGCTCGAAACCTTTGAGGCGGGCGGCGGCGCCACCGCCGGCGAGGCGGCCAGCCGGTTCGGCGTGCCGGTGATTTTCAGCTCGGTCACCAAGCCCGGCCTCGAGGCCTGCGCGGCGGCGACGCCGGGGCCGAAGATCTACCAGCTCTACGTGCGCGGCGATGACGACTTCATCTCCGACCACGCCAAGCGCGCGATCGACTGTGGCTATGATGCCTTCTGCATCACCGTCGATACCGCCCATTACAGCCGTCGCGAGCGCGATATCGCCAAGCGCTTCCGCAAGCCCTGGCGCTTCGGCAATACCGGCATGGAATACCAGTCGGGCCTGAACTGGAAAAACGTCGAGACCTTCAAGTCCCGCCATCCCAACATCCCGCTCATCATCAAGGGCATCGCGACCGGCGAAGACGCCGATCGCTGCGTCTCCAGCGGCGTGGACGTGGTCTACGTCTCCAACCACGGCGGCCGCCAGCTCGACCATGCCCGCGGCTCGGTGGACGTGCTTCCGGAAGTGGTGGCCGCCGTGAACGGGCGCGCCAAGGTCTATGTCGATGGCGGGTTCTACCGCGGGGCGGACGTGCTGAAGGGCATCGCGCTCGGCGCCGATCTCGTGGTGCTCGGCCGCCTCTATGTCTACGGCCTCGCGGCCAATGGCGCCGATGGCGTGGTGCGGGTGCTGGAGATCCTGGAGGACGAGATCGAGTGCACGATGGCGCTGATGGGCGTCACTTCGCTCAAGCAGCTTGATCGCCGCTACGTGCATCCGGCCCAGCCGATGGTGACGCCGCACGTGCACAGTGCCTTCCCGCATCTGCGTTGGGACGAAGGGTACTGAGCAGGACATGCAGGGGGCGCTCGGCTTCGTAGCACTGCTGCTGCTGGCCTGGGCGCTCAGCGAGAACCGCCGGGCGATCGGCTGGCGGACAGTGATCGGTGGTGTCGCGCTGCAATGGGCGCTGGCGGCACTGCTGATCGGCTTCCCGCCGGCGACGCGCGCGGTGATGGCGTTGAACGACGCGGCGGATGCGCTGCAGCACGCCGCCGACGCCGGCACCGGCTTCGTGTTCGGCTACCTCGTGGGCGCGCCGCTGCCCTTCGTGGAGACGCGGCCGGGGGCGAGCTTCATCCTCGCCTTCAAGGCGCTGCCGCTGGTGCTGGTGATCTCGGCGCTGGCTGCGCTGCTGTTCCATTGGGGCGTGCTGCAGGCGGTGCTGCGCGGCTTCGCCTGGCTGCTGCGCCGCTGGCTCGGCATTGGCGGCGCGCTGGCGCTGGGGGCGGCGGTGCATATCTTCGTCGGCATGATCGAGGCGCCGCTGCTGGTGCGGCCCTGGCTGGCGCGCATGCAGCGCGGCGAGTTGTTCGCGCTGATGACCTGCGGGATGGCCGGCATCGCCGGCACGGTGATGGTGATCTACGCCGCCATCCTCGGCCCGGTGATCCCCAACGCGCTCGGCAATATCCTGATCGCCTCGGTGATTTCCACCCCCGCGGCCCTGGCGGTGGCGGCGCTGATGGTGCCGTTCCGCACCTCGGAGGAGGACGCCCGCATTGTGCTGCCGCACCCGCCGGCCAGCAGCCTCGATGCGGTGGTGCGCGGCACCATGGAGGGCATCCCGGTGCTGGCCGGCATCATCGCCGTGCTGCTGGTGACCATCGCGCTGGTGACGCTGCTCAATACGATCCTCGCCTTGCTCCCCTTCGCCACACCGCTGACCTTGCAGGCGATTTTCGCCTGGCCGCTGCGCCCGGTGATGTGGCTGATCGGCATCCCCTGGGCGGAAACCGCCACTGCCGCCGGGTTGATGGCGACCAAGACGGTGCTCAACGAGTTTGTCGCCTACCTCAACCTCGCTGGCCTGCCGCCTGACGCTCTCTCGGCGGGATCGCGCCGCATCATGACCTACGCGCTGTGCGGCTTCACCAATTTTGGCAGCCTCGGCATCCTCATCGGCGGCCTTGGCGCCATGGTGCCGGAGCGGCGGGACGAGGTGGTGGCGCTCGGCCTGCGCTCCATCGTCTCCGGCACCATTGCGACTTGCCTTAGCGGGGCGATTGCGGGGCTGATCTAGCGTGTGTCCGGCGCAGAGGACTTGTTCAGAATATAAAGGACATGGCGGCACAGAAAGCTGCCCTCGGCGATCCTGGGATGATCGAAATCATCGGCGGGATCGCGGGTCATCCCCAGGGCCTGCATCACCCCTTGCGAGGGCAGGTTCACCTCGGCCGTGGTCGCGATCACCCGCTCCAGCCCCAGCCGCGCGAAGCCGTCGGCGATGGCGGCGCGGGCCGCCTCGGTCGCGTAACCCTTGCGCCAATAAGGGTCATCGAGCGTCCACACAGCCTCGATCTGGCCGGCAAAGGTACGCCATTCCGGCACCCGGGCCAGGCCGACGAAGCCGATGAACGGCGCCACGCCCGGAATTTCGACGGCCCAGATGCCGAACCCCTCGCGCTCGTGATGCGCCCGGGTGCGGGCCAGCCAGGCATCGGCGTCCGCGCCTTCGCGGGTGCCGCCGAAGAAATGCATCACCGAGGGCTTGGCCGTCATCGCGGCGCAGGGCGCGGCATCGTCGTCGCGCCATGGGCGCAGCAGCAGGCGTTCGGTTCTCAGCATGTGGCCTCCAGGGCGGCGCGAACGGTCGTGGCGCGGGGGATCGGTGCCACCGCACCGTAGCCCTGGGTTTTCAGCGCCGCCGCCGCCGCCGCGTAGCGCGCGGCCGCTTCCGGGGCGTCGCCTGCGATGAGGCGGGCGAGGAAACTGCCGCAGAACGTGTCGCCCGCCCCGGTGCCGTCGACCGGCGTGCAGGGAAAGGGCGGGATGGCGAGCCGCGTGGTCGGCGTGGCGAGCAGCGCGCCCTGGGCGCCCATTTTCAGCACCACCAGCTTCGGGCCGAGCCGCAGATAGAAGTCGCAGATCGCATCCGCGCCGCTGAGCCCGCTCAACGCCTGGGCGTCCTCCAGGCTAGGCAGCGCTATGTCGGACAGGCCGATCGCCGCATGGATCACCGCCGCCGCGCGGGCGACCGGCCACAGGCGGGGGCGGTAGTTGGTGTCATAGGCCACCTTTACCCCGGCGGCGCGAGCGATGTGGATGGCATGGAACACCGCATCGGCCGCCGAGGCCGCGATGCCTTGGCTGATGCCGGAGGCGTAGAAGAACTTCGCGCCGCGGATCATCGCCTCCGGCACGTCGGCCGGGCCGATGCCGGCGGCCGCCGAGTCCTTGCGGTAGTAAAGGAACTCGTGCCCCTTCGGCCCGTGGGTGACGAAATACACCGCCGTCGGCCGGGCATCCGAGCGCAGCACGGCGGAATGGTCGACGCCCTCCGTGTCCCACAATTCAGCGAAGCGGTCGCCTGCGGGGTCCCGCCCGATGGCGCTGACATAGGCGACCCGGGCGCCCTGTCGCGCGGCGGCCACGGCGGCGTTGGAGGTGTCGCCGCCCGGGCCTTCGAGGTAGATGCGCCGCCCGTCCGCGCCGGTCGGCTGCTGGTTGAACTCCAGCATGGGTTCCCCCATGCAGACGAGATCGATGCTCATGCCCGGATCGCCTCCGCCGCGGCGAGGATGGCGCCGCGATCGCCGGCGGCGATGCGCTTCTCATCCACCAGCGCCCCACCCATGCCGACGAAGGCGGCGCCGGCGGCGAGGTAGGCCGCGACGTTGCCGGGCTCCACGCCGCCGGTCGGGCAGAAGGCGACGCCGGGGAACACACTCGCCAGCGCCTTGATATGCGCGGGCCCGCCGACGGAAAACGCCGGGAAGATCTTCACCACGTCGGCCCCTGATGCCCGCGCACTCCGCACTTCGCTCGGCGTGAGTGCGCCCAGCATCAGGAGGGCGCCGGCGTCGCGGCAGGGGGCGGCGAGGCTCGCGTCGATCCAGGGGGCGACGAGGAATCGCGCACCGGCATCGAGGCAGGCGCGCGCGGTGGCAGCATCCGGCACCGTCCCGGCGCCGATCAGCAGCGAGGGGTCCGAGGCCAGATCGCGGATCAAAGCAGGGGCATCCGGGATGGTCATGGTGATCTCGAAGATGCGCAGCCCGGCATCGCGCAGCCATCCCACACCCGTCGCCGCCAGCGCCGCCGTGCTGGTGCGCACCACCGGCACCACGCGGGCCGCCCGAAGGGCATCCATCAAACCGTTCGTCGTCATTCCCGGTCTCCTTTGCGTGGCATCCTGGCACAGAAGCCGCCGCGCCGGGAGACGCGCGGTTTACCGCCATCCCCCCGGTTGCTAGAACCATCGCGCATACGCATAGGCGGAACATGAATGGCCGAAGAGAATATCTGGAACCGTTTTGTCCAGGAGGTTCGCACCATCCCGGCGGCGCGCATTCTTGAACTGGGGACCAAGCGCTCGATCCCGGACCGGCCGACCATCTCTCGCCATCTCTTCCCGACCGCCGCCGAATATATCGGCACCGATTTCCAGCCCGGCCTCGATGTTGACGTGGTGGCCGACGCGCATGCGCTCTCGGCCAGCTTCGCTCCGGAGTCGCTCGATGCGATCATCTCGCTCTCGACCTTCGAGCACCTGAAATACCCCTTCCTCGCCGCCCACGAGATCCTGAAATGCCTCAAGGTCGGCGGGCGCCTGTTCATCCAGACCCACCAGACCTTCCATCTGCACGCCTATCCCTCGGATTATTTCCGCTTCTCTACCGAGGCGCTGTCGGCGATGTTCCCGGCGCAGATGGGGTTCCGCGTGGAGACGGCGCTGCATGAGTTTCCCGCCGAGATCCACTCCATCGTCGGCGTCACCCGCCCCGCCTTCCTCAACTCCTGCATTGCCGGCACCAAGGTTGCGCCGACCCCGGACCAGTTCATCTATGACCTGCCGGGCCTGTTGCCGGAGGGGGCGGGCGAGGACCATGAATTCGTGGCGTCGGTGGCTCCTGCCAGCCTGCCGCCCCCCAGCCTGGCGCGCCGTGTTGTTCGCAAGCTTCGCTCCATCGGCCGGCGCCTCGGCGCCTGATCCCAGGAAACTCAGATGTCCCGCATCGATCTCCGCTCCGACACCGTCACCCTGCCATCTCCCGCCATGCGCGCCGCCATGGCTGGGGCGCCCGTTGGCGATGACCAGTATGGGGAGGACCCCTCGGTCAACCGCCTGCAGGACCGCGTGGCTGACCTGCTCGGCAAGGAGGCCGCGCTGTTTGTGCCCTCCGGCACCATGGCCAACCAGATCGCGTTGCAATTGCTGACCAGGCCGGGCGACGAGGTGGTGGTGGGCGAGGAGGCGCATATTACCTGGCACGAGGCCGGCGCCTCCGCCTTCAACGCCGGGGTACAGTTCAGCGTGGCGGGGCAGGGGGGGTTATTCACCGCGGCCGAGTTCCGCGCCGCGTGGAAACCCGATGGCCACGTGGTGCAGCCGCCGACCAAGCTCGTCTGCATCGAGAACACCCATAATCGCGGCGGCGGGTTGATCTTCCCGCAAGGCGAAATCGAGGCGATCTGCGTCGCCGCGCGAGAGCTCGGTTGCGGCACCTATCTCGATGGCGCGCGGATTTTCAACACCTCGGTCGCCAGCGGTCGTTCCCTGGTGGACCTTTGCGGGCCTTTCGATGTCGTCGGCGTCGCGCTCTCCAAGGGGCTCGGCTGCCCGGTCGGCAGCCTCGTCGCGGGCACGCGGGAGGCGATGACGCGCGCCGTGCGGGCGCGGCGGCGGTTTGGCGGCGCGATGCGGCAATCCGGCATCCTCGCTGCTGCTGGACTCCACGCGCTTGACCAGGGGTTCAACCACCTGGAGCGCGACCACGCGAATGCCCGCATCATCGCCAGCCGCATCGCGCAGACCGCGGCGGCCATCGATATCGCGACGGTGCAGACCAATATCGTGATCTTCAAGCTCCCCGCCCCCTTGCCGGATGCGGCCACCGTGGTGCGCCGGGCCGCCGAGCAGGGGGTGATGGTCTCGGCCTTCGCGCCGCGCACGGTGCGGGCCACGACGCATCTCGACGTCGATGCCGAGCAGTGCCGCCGGGCGGGCGATATCCTGGCCGCGGCGATCGCGGCCGGGTAGCGCCGCCTTCCTTCCGCCATCCGGCGACCCCATGTTGCAGGGGGTGTCGATGGAGGGTCCCATGCGCGCGCTGCTGCTGACGCTGTTCCTGCTGGCCGCCATGCCTGTTTCGGCGGCGGAGACGCTGCTCCGGCTGTCCGAGACCG
>CAIYPH010000586.1 GCA_903928045.1 uncultured Rhodospirillales bacterium | reverse complement strand
TGTTCTTGCGGGTGTCGAAGTTGCGCGCCTCGACCTTCTGCTGGGCCTTTTCCAGGGCCTTGTTCACCCAGGGGTGGACGATCGCCTCGCCTTCCTGCAGCCCGAAGCGCTGGAGGACCGAGTCCATCCGGTCGGAGCCGAAGATGCGCATCAGGTCGTCTTCCAGCGAAAGGAAGAAGCGCGAGGCACCGGGATCGCCCTGACGGCCGGAGCGGCCGCGCAGCTGGTTGTCGATGCGGCGGCTCTCGTGGCGCTCGGTGCCGATGACGAACAGGCCGCCGGCCTGCTTCACCACCTCGTGCCCGGCATCCACCTCGGCCTTGATCGCCGCCGCGCGGGCCTCGCGGGCGGCCTCGTCCTCGATACCTTCAAGCTCGAGCTTGAGCCGCATGTCGAGATTGCCGCCGAGTTTGATGTCGGTGCCGCGGCCGGCCATGTTGGTGGCGATGGTCACCGCGCCGGGCGCGCCGGCCTGGCTGACGATCAGCGCCTCCTGCTCGTGGAAACGGGCGTTCAGCACCGCGTGCGGAATGCGCTTCTTCTTCAGAATCTCGGAGAGGGTTTCGCTCTTCTCGATCGAGGTGGTGCCGACCAGGGTGGGCTGCCCACGGCCGCGGGCCTCCTCGATCAGCTTGGCCACCGCCTCGTATTTCTCGGCCGCCGAGCGATAGACCTCGTCATCCTCGTCCTTGCGCAGCACGGGCACGTTGGTCGGGATATCCACCACCTCGAGCCGGTAGATCTCGGCGAATTCGTCGGCCTCGGTCAGCGCCGTGCCGGTCATGCCGGAGAGTTTGGGGTAGAGGCGGAAGTAGTTCTGGAAAGTGATGGAGGCGAGCGTCTGGTTCTCCGCCTGGACGGTCACGCCCTCCTTGGCTTCGAGCGCCTGGTGCAGCCCCTCCGAGTAGCGGCGGCCTTCCATCATGCGGCCGGTGAACTCGTCGATGATGATCACCTTGTCGTCGCGGACAATATAGTCGACGTCCCGGGTGAACAGCGCGTTGGCGCGCAGGCTCTGCTGGACGTGATGCACCACCGAGACGTTGAAGATGTCGTAGAGATTGCCCTCGGTGATGATCCCCGCCGCGCGCAGCATGTCCTCGACCCGCTCGGCGCCGATCTCGGTCAGCACCGCGGTGCGGAATTTCTCGTCCTTGTCATAATTCGCGGGGTCCGTGACCAGCTCGCGGATAACGATGTTGACGCTGCGGTAGAGGTCGGAGCTGTCCTCGGCGGGGCCCGAGATGATCAGCGGCGTGCGCGCCTCGTCGATCAGGATGCTGTCCACCTCGTCGACGATGGCATAGGCGAAGTCACGCTGGACCATATCCTCCAGGCGGTACTTCATGTTGTCGCGCAGGTAGTCGAACCCGTACTCGTTGTTGGTGCCGTAGGTGATGTCGGCGGCATAGGCGTCGCGCCGTTCATATTCCGACAGCCCGTGCACGATCACCCCGGTGCTCATGCCGAGAAAACCGTAGATCTGCCCCATCCACTCCGCGTCACGCCGGGCCAGATAGTCGTTGACAGTGACGACGTGGACGCCCTTGCCGGCGAGCGCGTTGAGGTAGACCGGCAGGGTGGCGACCAGGGTCTTGCCCTCGCCGGTCTTCATCTCGGCGATCTTGCCGTCATGCAGCACCATGCCGCCGATCATCTGCACGTCGAAGTGGCGCATGCCGAGCACGCGGCGGCTGGCCTCGCGCACCGCGGCGAAGGCCTCGGGGAGGAGCTGGTCGAGCGTGGCGCCGCCGGCGAGGCGAGCACGGAAATCGGCCGTCTTGCCCTGCAGCTCGGCATCCGACAGCGCCTGCATCGCCGGCTCCAGGGCGTTGATTTGCGGCACCCGGCGCTGATAGGCCTTGAGCGAGCGGTCGTTGCTGGTACCAAAAATGGCACGGGCGAGTCTGGCGAACATATCAAGCCTTCCGGGAAGCAGGCAAAGTGGCGCAAGCCGGGCGCGGCGCGCGTCGATCTCAGGCTGTCAGATAGGACCCGGACCGGCCGGGGTCAACGCGAGAGGCGAAATTCGCGCTCTGCTGCCCGATTGCGCTGCTTGTCCAGGGCGCGGCGGCCGGCCTATACGGGCGGACTTCTGTAAGGAAATCCCATGCGGCCGTCCCGCCCCAGCCTGGCGTTTGCCCTGGCCCTGCTCGCAGCCTCCGCCCTTTCGCCCGTCGCCCGTGCCCAAACCGCCGCCCCGGCCGCCGCTCAACCCGCCGCCGATCCCATCGTAGCCCGGGTCAACGGCATCGAGATCCATGTCAGCGACGTCACGGACGCGGCGCAGAACCTGCCGCAGGAATATCGGGGCATGCCGCAGAACATGCTGATGCCGATGGTCGCCGACCAGCTGATCGACCGCGCCTCGGTCGCCGCCTTGGCCCGCGCGCAGGGGCTGGAGAAGGACCCGGCGGTGATCCGCGGCATCGCCCGCGCCACCGAGGAGACGCTCGAGAACGCCATCATGCGGCGCGACATCGGGCCGACCATCACCGAGGACAAGGTCCGCGCCCGCTATGATGCGGATATCGCGGGCAAAGAGGGCGAGGCCGAGCTGCATGCCCGCCATATCCTGGTGGCCAACGAGGCCGACGCCGTGAAGGTGATCGCCGAACTCAAGAAGGGCGGCGATTTCGCGGCGCTGGCCAAGGCCCGCAGCAGCGATCCCGGCGCCGGCCAGGGCGGCGATCTCGGCTTCTTCAAGCGCGCCGACATGGTACCGGAATTCGCCGAGGCCGCCTTCGCGCTGAAGCCCGGCCAGGTCTCGGACAAGCCGGTCAAGACCCAGTTCGGCTGGCACGTCATCAAGGTCGAGGAGCGCCGCAGCGCTCCCCCGCCGACCTTCGAGCAGGCGCAGGAGGATCTGCGCCAGAAGATGATCCAGGAAGGCGTGCAGAAAGTGCTCACCGCTGCCCGCGCGGTCGCCGTCATCGAGCGCTTCAACCCCGATGGTTCCCCCCGCCGCGCCACCGACGACGCCGCTCCCCCGCCGAAGCCCTGATCCAACATAAGAAACAAGAGGAACCGACCCATGGCCATGGCCGTCTCCCCGCTCGCCGTCCCCCTGCCCGAACTGCCGCCGCTCGCCGGCGTGAAGCTCGGCGCCATCGCCGCCGGCATCCGCTACAAGGGCCGCAATGACGTGGTGATGGCGGAGCTCGCCTCCGGCACCACGGTGGCCGGCGTGTTCACCTCTTCGAAGTGCCCCGGCGCCCCGATCGACTGGTGCCGCGAGATGCTGCCGGGCGGCAAGGCGCGCGCGGTGGTGATCAACGCGGGCAATGCCAACGTGTTCACCGGCAAGGCCGGTGCCGATGCCTGCAAGGCCACCGCCGCCGCCGCCGCCAAGATCGCCGGCGTGCCGGTGAAGCAGGTGTTCCTCTCCTCCACCGGCGTGATCGGCGAGGTTCTGCCGTACGAGAAGCTGACTTCCGCCCTGCCGGAACTCCACGCCAACCTCACCGAAGCCGGCTGGGAAGCCGCCGCCCGCGGGATCATGACCACCGACACCTTCCCCAAGGGCGTCACCCGCACGGCGAGCATCGGCGGCAAGGAAGTGCGCATCAACGGCATCGCCAAGGGCAGCGGCATGATCGCGCCCGACATGGCGACCATGCTGTGCTTCATCTTCACCGACGCGAAGATCCCCGCCCCGGCGTTGCAGGCGATGCTCTCCAAGGGCGTCAACTCCACCTTCAACTGCACGACGGTGGATAGCGACACCTCGACGTCCGACACCGTGATGCTGTTCGCCACCGGCCAGGCCAAGCATCCGAAAATCTCGGACGAAGGCGGCAAGGAACTGGCCGACTTCGCCCGCGCCCTGAACGAGGTGCTGCTCGATCTCGCCCTCCAGGTGACCCGCGACGGCGAGGGCGCCCAGAAGCTGATCCGCATCGACGTTACCGGCGCCACCACGGCGAAATCCGCCAAGCGCATCGGCATGGCGATCGCCAACTCGCCGCTGGTGAAAACCGCCATCGCCGGCGAGGACGCCAATTGGGGCCGCATCGTCATGGCCGTCGGCAAGGCCGGCGAACCGGCCGATCGCGACAAGATCTCGGTCGGCGTCGGCGGCGTGTGGATGGCCAAGGACGGCGGCGTGGTGCCGGGCTATGACGAGACCCCGGTGGTCGCCCACATGAAGGGCCAGGAGGTCAACATCGCCGTCGATATCGGCCTCGGCAAGGGCAAGGCGACGGTGTGGACCTGCGACCTGACGCACGGCTACATCGACATCAACGGCAGCTACCGCAGCTGAGCCACCCCGCGCTCTCCCGCCGGGCGGCGCTCGGCGGGTTCGCGTCCCTGGCCGCCGGCCCGGCGCTTGCGGCCGATCCGCTACGGCTTCCGGCCGTCCGAGAAATCCCCCTCCCCGATTTCCCCGGCGCCCACGCCATCTGGGGCGCCACCGGGCGCGACCCGGCGGGCGGCATCTGGTTCGGTGTCTCGGCGCTGGATGGGGGCTCGGCCCATCTCATGCGGTTCGACCCGATCAGCGGCACCGTCACCGATCGGGGAGACGTGCTGGGACAACTCCCGTCGCGCCGGCCAGACGAGACGCAGATCAAGATCCATTCGAAAATCCTCCCGATGGAGGATGGCCGGATGTGGTTCACTTCCACCGACGAGGATGGCGAAGTCGATGACGGCAGCGCGCCACCCCGCTGGGGCTCGCATCTCTGGTCACTGGCGCCGGGGGAGACCGGATGGCGGCACCATCTCGCGATACCGGAGGGGCTGACCTGCGCGGCCGGCGGCGGGCGGACGGTATGGGCGCTCGGGCTGTGGGGGCATGTGCTCTACTCCGTCGACATCCACACTGGCGCCGTCGCCCGCCGCGAGATCGGCGCGCCAGGCGGGCACATGAGCCGCAACATCCTGGCCGATGTGCGGGGGCATGCGTTTGTTCCCCGCGTTCAGGTCGGCGCCGATGGCGTAGTGCGCGCGGAACTGCTGGAGTTCGCGCCCCCGATGACCCTGCGGGGTACGACCACGCTGGAGAATTACGCGCCGGGCATGTCCCCGTCCGCGGCGCATGGGATCATCGGGCTCGCGACGATGGCGGACGGAAGCATTGTCATCGCGACCTCGGCCGGATTCCTCCATCTTATTCAGCCGGGCGAGCCGGCGCTGGTTACCCCGCTCGGCTGGTTTCATCCGGATGGGCGGTCGTATGCGTCCTCGCTGTTCGCCTGGGATGGCAACCGGATCGGCGGGCTGGCGCAGGCGGCTCCCGACGTTTGGGACTGGGTGGTGCGTGATCTCGCCACCGGGCAATCCCGGGCGCGGCGGATCGATTTGCCCCTTGGGCGGATCCAGCTGATCTACGGCTCGGACGTGCGGGACAATGCCGGGCGGGTCTATATCGTTGGGCGGCATTCGACTGATCGCGGCAAGGTGCCGGTTTTGCTGCAACTCGATCTCCCATCATGACACGGCGGCGCGGCAAGGGCTTGCGTGGCGCGGCGGCGTTGGGCACTTCAGGCGGCATGGTTGATGATTTCGCCCCGATCGCCACCGAGCGGCTCGTGCTGCGTCCCTTCGTGCCGGGGGATGCGGGGGAGTTGCATAATCTGATGAACCACTGGGAGGTCTGTCGGGATCTCGCCGAGGTGCCGTTCCCGTATCCGCCGGATGTCGCGGAGAGTTGGATCGGGTTTACCCGGGAGGCGCTGACCGCCAGGCGGGCCTGGCATCTCGCGATTACCGGGCGGGAGGGAGAACGGGAAATCCTGGTCGGCGGGGTCGGGCTGCGGCTCGATGAGGACGGCAAGGGGGCGAAGCTCGGGTATTGGGTGGGTCTCAAATTCTGGGGCCACGGGGTGGCGAGCGAGGCGGCAGGGAAGATGGCGCGCTGGGCGTTGGCCAATCTCGATATCACACGGGTGCATGCTTCGGTGGCGACCTCCAACGGGGCGAGCCAGGCGGTGTTGCGGCGGATCGGTTTCCGCCATGTCGGCGAGGGGGAGGAGATGTTCACCGCTCGTGGGGGGGCGGTGAAGGTGCTGCGGTTCGAGGCTAATCGGACGGATTTGTTCGGGGCACCGGAGGTGGAGACGCGGGCCGATGGGGGCAAGCCGTTGGTACTGGTGGCGGCGTGCGCGCTGGTGGATCGGGACGGGCGTATCCTGCTGGCGCGGCGGCCGGAGGGGAAGAAAATGGCGGGGCTGTGGGAATTCCCCGGCGGCAAGCTCAACCCCGGCGAAACCCCCGAGGCCGCGCTGATCCGCGAGTTGAAGGAGGAATTGGGGATCGATGTGGCCTCCAATTGCCTGGCTGCGTTCACGTTTGCCTCCCATGAATATGACAGTTTCCATCTCCTGATGCCGCTCTATTTGTGTCGGCGCTGGAAAGGCACGCCGAGCGGGCGGGAGAACCAGGCGCTCGCATGGGTGCGGCCTGAGAAGCTGTCCGAATACCCCATGCCCGAGGCCGACCGGCCCCTGGTGCCCTTGCTGCGGGACTTCCTGTAGGCTCGCCGCATATCGAGGAGACCGTCCCATGAGCACCAACCCGACCGCCTGCCTGCTGGTCATCGGCAATGAAGTGCTGTCCGGCCGGACGCAGGACGCCAACATCAAGTTCATCGCCGTGGGCCTCGGCGAAATCGGCATCCCGCTCCGCGAAGTCCGCGTCATCCCCGATATCCCCGCGACGATCATCTCCACCGTCAACGAGGCGCGGGCCAAGTTCGATCACGTGTTCACCACCGGCGGCATCGGACCGACGCATGACGACATCACCAGCGAATGCGTCGCCGCCGCCTTCGGCGTGCCCTGGGAACCGCACCCCGAGGCCTGGGCGCGGCTCGATGCGCGCTACGCCCCCGGCGAATTCAACGCCGCCCGCCAGCGCATGGCCACCATGCCGCGGGGTGCCACGCTGATCGACAACGAAATCTCTACCGCCCCCGGTTTCACCATCGGCAACGTGCACGTGATGGCCGGGGTGCCGCGGATCATGCAGGCGATGTTCCGCAATCTGGCACCGACCCTCACCGGCGGGCCGCCGATCCGCATGGGCGCCGTCCACGCCAAGGGTCTCGCCGAAGGCCGCATCGCCGAGGGGCTCTCCGCCATCCAGGCCCGCTTCCCCGCGCTCGATATCGGCAGCTACCCCTATTACCGGCCGGACGCTAATGGGGTGGCGCTGATTGCCAAGGGGAACGACCCCGACGCGATCGCGGCGGCCTGCGTGGAGATTACCGCGCTGATTGCGTCTTGTGGGGCGGAGCCGGTGCAGGGGGAGCCGCCGGTTTGAGGGAGGCGCTTCTTTTTGGGAAAAAGAAGCAGGAAACTTCTATCCGTTTGGGGTTTGGTGGTTTAGGGGGAAGATCGATATTTGTTGCTAACTCGTATTAATATTGGCGTGCGTCGACGTGGCGGGTAAGGGCGGTTTTTGAAAAATGGTGGTCGCGGCGGGCGGTTGCCCGCTGGTAAGGCGTCGGATTGGGTTTGACGGATCGGCGCGCGCGGGGTGGCGTGGCGCAACTTGTTGGACGCGGGCCGGGCGCGGCGTGGAACGGGCAATGATGGTGCGAGCGCGGACGGAGTCCGGGCGTGAGCGGAGTCCGGGCGTGAGCGGAGGCGCGACGGCGCGCGGACAGGCTCGGGCACGGCGGAGGACGGGCGGGTTGCCGCGGGCGCACGCGGCGCCGGTTCGGGCAGGCCCTGGGCGATGCGCTGCATGAGGGCGGCAAAATCGCGGCCCCATTGGGTGAGCATGGCATGCAGCGCGCGGCCGCCCGGGAAGAGGCGCCAAAGGCCCCAGGGGGCGAGAAGAGAAGCCAGCACTCCGGCCACGGCTTCGCCGAGCAGAACCGCGGGGTGCGGTTCGGCGTGGGTGGGCGCAGGGAGGGAGCGTGCGAGCTGCATGGGAACGTATATAGAACGCGTGGGCGGTGAATGCAAGGATAAATTTCTGCTTAGGCGGATATTTTGCGTGCGTGACGCGTAGCCGGTGGGTCAACGAGCACGTCAGCCCCTCACGCCAATCCAAGCCAACGGCATCGAACCGCTCGAAAATTTGATTTTTTGTTCCCAAAAAGAACACCTACCCCAAACAAAAAAGGCCCGGCCCGCTCATCGCGAACCGGGCCCTTTCCTTCAAGGCACGTTAGCCGAGGCGTTCGCCGTGCAGCACCACGTCGAGCCCTTCGCGTTCCTCGTCCTCGGTCACCCGCAGGCCGATCACCGCGTCGACGATCTTCAGGATGATGAACGTCACCACGCCCGACCAGATCAGCGTCGCCAGCACCGCGACCACCTGGGATTCGAACTGGGCGAGGCCGCCGATGTTCACCCCGTTCGGCGCGTCCTTGGTCGCGGTGAACGGGCCGTAGGCGAAGATGCCGGTCAGCAGGGCGCCGATGATGCCGCCGACGCCATGCACGCCGAAGGCGTCGAGGCTGTCGTCATAGCCCAGCATGTGCTTGAGCGAGGTCGCCGACCAGAAGCACACCACACCGGCGACGATGCCGATGATCAGTGCCGGGCCCGGCAGCACGAAGCCCGAGGCCGGGGTGATCGCCACCAGCCCGGCCACCGCGCCGGAGATCGCGCCGAGCACGGAGGGCTTGCCCTTGCTCGCCCATTCCGCGAACGTCCAGGCCAGCGCCGCGCCGGCGGTGGCGATCTGCGTCACCGTCATCGCCATGCCCGCACGCCCATTGGCCGCCACCGCGGAGCCCGCGTTGAAGCCGAACCAGCCCACCCACAGCAGCGAGGCGCCGATCACGGCCAGGCTGAGGTTGAACGGCGCCATGTTTTCGCTGCCATAGCCGAAGCGCTTGCCGAGCACGAGCGCGCAGACCAGGCCGGCGATCCCGGCGTTGATATGCACGACCGTGCCGCCCGCGAAGTCCGCGGCACCCGGCAGGCCGAACACGCCGTTCGACAGCCAGCCCGTCGGCGCCCACACCCAGTGCGCCACCGGCGAGTAGACCAGCAGCGACCACAGCGTGATGAACACCAGCAGCGCCGAGAACTTCATACGGTCCGCGAAAGCACCGGCGATCAGCGCCGGGGTGATGATCGCGAAGGTCATCTGGAACATCATGAACACCGATTCCGGCACGGTGTTGGTCACCGCGCCTTCGGTGCCGGCGCCCAGGATGAACGGCTTGTCCCAGCCCGGGCCGAACCCGTTGAGGAAGAAGCGGCTGAGATCGCCGATATAGGCGTTGCCATTGGTGAAGGCGAGGCTGTAGCCGGCGATCATCCAGATCACCGTCACCAGCGCGGTGATGATGAAGGACTGCATCATGGTCGCCAGGATGTTCTTCTTGCGCACCATGCCGGCATAGAACAGCGCGAGCCCGGGGACGGTCATCAGCAGCACGAGCGCCGTGCTGGTGAGCATCCATGCGGTGTCGCCCGAATCGAGCTTCGGCGCCTCTTCCGCCATGGCCGGCAGGCTGAGCGCGAGCAACGGTAGCGCCAGGGCGGCGCGCCGGAGGAGTTTCGTCATGCGGTTAGGTTCCTTCCCTGGGGCGCTCACAGCGCGGCCTCGTCGGCTTCGCCGGTGCGGATGCGTACGGCGCGTTGAATGTCCATGATGAAGATCTTGCCGTCGCCGATCTTGCCGGTATGCGCGGCCTTGATGATCGCCTCGACGACCTGGTCCACGAGGTCAGCGGTCACCGCCACCTCGATCTTCACCTTCGGCAGGAAATTCACGTGGTACTCGGCCCCGCGGTAAATTTCCGTCTGGCCTTTCTGTCGGCCGAAGCCTTTCACCTCGGATACCGTGAGACCCTGCACGCCCAGTGGCGTCAGTGCCTCGCGGACATCGTCGAGCTTGAACGGCTTGATGATGGCCATGATGAGTTTCATGTCGCAGCCCTGCTCCCGTTCGGCTGTTGTCGCGCCGCCCACACACCCCAACGGGGCGCACACCGACGCGCTGTCAGGAACGGTTAACAAGAACCGTGCCAGCCGATTCCGGGGGGAATGGTGACCGATCGGGCATCGCACCGGGCGAACTCTGCCCAAATCACGTGCAGAAGCCGGGAATCCGACCAAACCGGCCTGCCCGCATCGCAGGCAGGCCTCAGCGGCGCCGGCGCGCCACGCTGCGAATATCGAAGGCCCCGAGCGCCTGCCCCGCCGCCCCGTACGCCGCCATGCCGCCGGCCACCAGCGCGCCAAGCCCGGCCCAGCGCCACCCGCCCGCCATGCGCGCGAAGACCAGACCATCGAGCGCATACAGCACGGCCACCATCGCCCCTCCCGCCAGCAGCATGCGCGGGACGACCCGCATCAGCGCCGCGTCGAACGCCATGTGCCCGCGCCTGATCAACACCGCCGCCAGCACGACGACGTTCACCCATGCCGCCAGCGATGAGGCCAGGGGCGGCCCGAGATGCGCCAGCGGGACCATGAGGGCGACATTGAGCGCGAGGTTGACCCCCACCGTCGCCATCCCGATCTTCACCGGCATCGCGGTGTCGCCGCGGGCGAAAAAGGCCGGCACCAGTACCTTGACCAGCACGAAGGCCGGCAGCCCCGCCGCATAGGCCGCCAGCGCCTGGGCCGAGAGCCGGACATCCTCGGCGGTGAAAGCGCCCCGCTGGAACAACACCGACAGGATCGGGCCAGGAACCGCCAACAGCGCCAATGCCGCCGGAAGGGTGAGGGCGAGCGCGTATTCCAGCGCCCGGTTCAGCGTCGCGATCGCCTCCCGCGCCTGGCCGCCGAGCGCCTGGCGCGACAATGTCGGCAGCAAGGCGGTCCCGACCGCGACGCCGATGGTGCCGAGCGGGAGTTGGTTGATGCGGTCGGCATAATAGAGGATCGACACCGTTCCCGCCGGCAACAGGCTCCCGATGATGACGTCGACCGCGAGGTTGAGCTGCGTCACCCCCGCCCCCACCAGCCCCGGCCCCATGCGCCGGAACAGCAGCCGCATCCGCGGCGTGAGACGTGGTCGGGGCAGGGTGAACGCCATCCCGGCCCGCCGGACCGCCCACACCAGCAAGCCGAGCTGAAAGATCCCGGAGACCGACACTCCCCAGGCCAATGCATGCCCCGCCGTCGGCACCAGAGGCGCCAGGCCGAGCATGAAGCCGATCGAGATCAGATTATAAATCAGGGGTGCCGCCGCCGCGGCCGCAAAGCGGTCGAGCCCGTTCAACACGCCGGAGAACAGCGCGGTCAGGCAGATCAGCGGCATATAGGGGAAGGTGATGCGGCTCAGCTCCACCGCCAGCGCGTATTTCTCCGGAATCGCCGCGAAGCCCGGCGCCATCACCAGCAGCAGCGCGGGCATGAAGAGCTCGGCCAGCACCGTCAGCCCGACCAGCCAGAACGCCATCACCGAGGCCGCCTGGGCCGCGAAGTCGCGGGCCTCCTCCTCCCCCTCGGCGGCCAGCAGGCCAGAGAAGGCCGGCACGAAGGCGGCGTTGAAGGCGCCCTCGCCGAAGAGCCGGCGAAACAGGTTGGGCAGCCGGTTGGCCACGAAGAACGCGTCCGCCACCGGCCCGGCGCCCAGCATGGCGGCGATCAGGATATCTCGCGCGAAGCCGAGGACACGGCTGCCCATCGTCCAGCCGCCGACCGTGAGGATTCCGCGCAACATGGTGACAGTCTAACCACGCCCGGGCCCGGTTAGAAGCGGCCCAAAACGATAGAAAGCCGGCCCGCGGGGGGGCGGACCGGCTTTCTCACGCTAACGGTCCCTCGGGGGAGGAGATGGACCGTCGCGACACGTGGCCGATCGGGGGGCGATCGACCAACGCGGATGATATCGCCCCCAGTCGGAGCGAAACTTGCGGACACCAATGACACGCAGTGTCTTGGCGGCCGGAAGAGACCAATACCACGATTGCTTGGCTAATTGGGGATAGATCGAGCCATGCAAAACCACGTCACACGAGGGCCAGCCATGCGTTGAAATGGTGTATACCCCCGAATGTATCACCGCTGTCCTAACGGCACATGAAGCCTTGTCCATCCATCGCGGCCTGGCGGCTCGGAGCGCGCGCTGGCCAGCATCGTTTCGTCGTGCTTAATTGAGGGCCGGTCTTAGCCAGCCGGCGAATGCCCGACTGCCGGTGCCTGTCATCGCGTCTTCAGGAGTTTCAATGAGTTCCACTGCCGGAGAAGGCATGATTCGTGGCTTCATCGAGGCTGTCACGGATCGTGGTATCGTGGGTTGGGCGTTCCGCCAGGGGGCTGCAACCCCGCTGGCGCTTACCTTGTCGATCGACGGGACCCCGGCGAGCACTTTCAGCTGCGAAGCCGAGCGCCCGGATGTGTGGGATGCGCGCGCCGATGTGAGGGAAAACAGCCAGCACGGCGCCCGCCTTGGTTTCCACGTCGCCATCCCCGCGCAGTTTTTCGACGGCTTGCCGCATCGCTTCGATCTCCTGATCGAATCCGGTGAGTCCGCCGACCTGATCACGCTCGGCCGCCCTGCCGGGTGGATCCGTGAATTCTCATTCCCCACCTTGGCGGTGCTCGGCCGGGTGGAGCCGGCCGAGGGCGGTACGGTGATCTTCGGCTGGGTCGTGGTGGCGGACCGGATGTCCGGGACGAAGCGGACGCGCAATCAGGTCACGGTTCTCAGTTCCAACGGAGCCAGCACCACCCTCACCGCCGAAATGCCGCGGCCCGATGTCGGGGCCGCGCTCGACTGCGACGCCTATTGCGGTTTCCGCTTCGTGCCGACGGCGGCGTTGTCGGGCCCGGATGGCGCCACGCTGGAATTCCGCGTGCAACCGGAAGATGCCACGCTCGCCGCCCAGCCGATCGCCATCCCCGCGATCCCGGCGCCGGAGCCCGAACCCGACCCCGAACCGGTTGAGGTGCCGCCCGCCGCCGAGCCCGCGGCGGCCGAACCTCAGCCCGAGCCTGAGCCTGAGCAGCCCACGCCGGCCGCAGAGTCCGAGATACGGGTTATCCTAGAAGCGGATGACGGCGAGGAACCTGAGCCGGTTCAGCCCGTTTCCGCCGACCCGACCGCCGACCCGATCGCCGACCCCGACGATGGGAGCCTGCGCTTCACCGGCGTGCCGCGCCAGGCCGTGTTCGGCCGCGGCACGCGGCTGGCGAACCTGCGCGCGGCGCTGGCGCCGGCGCCGGTCCATCTCCCTGATGGCTATTACACCAGCGAGGTCGCCCAGACGGTGGCCGCCGAACTGGATCGTGCGTTTTATTTGTCGACCTACCGGGATGTCGCTGAGTCCGGTCTCGACCCGGTGTTGCACTACCTCGCGGCCGGCTGGCGCGAAGGCCGCATGCCCGCACCGTGGTTCGATACCACCCACTACCTCGCCGCCAATCCCGACGTTCGCGATGCCGAAGTCAACCCGTTCTGGCATTATCTGATCTCCGGTCGCAAAGAGGGCCGCCGCCCGGCCAGGCCGGGCGGGTACCGCCGCGGTGTCATCGAAGCGGCGGTGGCGCCCGAGCTTCGGACGGCGGACTGGCCGCGCCCGACCGCCATGGTGAAGCTGCTGGCAAGCCATCTGGACCGCGTGCTCCGCGCCATCATCGCGACATCCGACGGGTTCGTCCTCTCGGCCAGCCATGACCTCTACATCGCCTCGACCGGCGGGGTGCAGCTGTTCATCGGCGACGAGCAGGCCGCCTATGCGCGGCGGCGGTTCGCCTACCTCAATATCTCGCCCGCCGAGCCGGACCTGGTGTTCGCCGCCGATACCACCGCCGGCATGGTGCGCCTGGTTCTGGATGGGGTGAATATCGGCAATTCGTCGTACGAGGACCTCGCGGAGATTTTGACCGCGATCCCCGCGCGGCCCGACGAAACGCGCATCTTCGTCGCCCATTGCCTGCTTGGGCATCACCTCGCCCGGCTCACCGCCTTGCAGGCCGCGCTCGCGCCGGCAGAGGATTATTGCTGGCTGCACGACTACTCCTCGCTATGCCCCGGCTTCAACCTTCTGCGCAACGACATCACGCCTTGCGGCGCCCCCCCGCCGGGCAGCGATGGCTGCCTCGTCTGCATCCATGGCGAGTGGCGCCCACGCCACCTCGCCGCGCTGCAGACGATGTTCGAGGCGATTCCCTTCACCGTTGTCGCGCCGTCGCGCCCCGCGCTCGAGATCTGGCAGCGCGCGACCAGCCTGCCGCACCAGCGCGCGCTGGTGCATCCGCATTGCTCGCTGGAGCCGGTCAGCGCCCGCACCCGTGAGGTGCCCGAGGACGCCGCGGCGCTGCGGCGCAATCCCGTACGCGTCGCCTTCATCGGCTACCCGGTGAACCACAAGGGCTGGCCGATCTTCGTCGACCTGGTGCGCAGGACGGGCCGGCTCGGCTGCTATCGGTTCTTTCACTTCGTCAGCCCCGATGCCCTGGTGCCCGAGCTGGCGCCGGTCCATCGCGTTGACGTCAAGGCATCGGCGGATCAGCGCGACGCCATGACCTCGGCGCTAGCGGCGCACGACATCGATATCGTGCTGATCCTGTCGCCCTGGCCGGAGACCTTCTCCTACGTCACCTTCGAGGCCCTCGCCGCGCATGCGGATATCATCGCCCTGCCCGATAGCGGCAACGTGGCGGCGATGGTGCTGGAGCAGGGCCGCGGCATCATCGCCGAGGAGGCTGCCATCATTGAGCTGTTCGAAAGCCTTCGCCTGATCGAATACGTCCGCCTGCGCACGGCACAGGGCATCCCGGGGGGGCGCCTGGTCCATGCCGGCAAATCGGCTACCATCGCGGCGGTGGCACCATGAGCACGACCATGCCAGCGCGGATCGCCTGCTACACCAGCTTCACCTATGCGTATCTCTCGCGCGCGCGGATCCTGCTTGCCTCGCTGCGCCGCCACCATCCGGACTGGCAGATCTGGGCGCTGCTGATCGACGAGCCGCCGCCGGGGATCGACGAGAGCGAGGCGCTCGGCGAATTCGACGGCGTCATGAAATCCGGCGATCTCGGGCTGACACGCATGGCGGCCTGGCTGTTCAAGCACGACGTCGTCGAGGCGTGCACCGCGGTCAAGGGCGCGATGATGGCGCATCTCCTGGCCAAGGGCGCCGACAAGGTCGTGTATTTCGACCCCGATATCGCGGTGTTCCATCCGATCGACGCCATCATCGATCAGCTCGACACGGCGTCTATCGCGCTGACCCCGCACCAGATCGCGCCCAATGTCACTGATCTCGCGGTGCGCGACAACGAAATCAGCTCGCTGCGCTATGGCGTATTCAACCTCGGCTTCGTCGCCGTGCGCAACGATGCCAATGGGCGCGACTTCGCCGCCTGGTGGGCAACCCAGCTCTATCGCGCCTGCTACGACGAAGTTGAATCCGGCATTTTCACCGATCAGAAATACTGTGACCTGGTGCCGGGTCTGTTCGATGGCGTCGTAGTCATCCGCGATCCCGGCTGCAATGTCGCGAGCTGGAACCTCAGCCGCCGCACCATCCGCTTCGGCGCTGGCGCACGGCTCGAAGTCAATGGCTCACCGCTTAAATTCTACCACTTCACCAAGATCGGCGGCGTCGGTGACGTCATGACCGAGCGCTATGCCGGCGATAACCTCGAGGTGTTCGAGATCTGGCAGTGGTACAAGCGCCAGGTTACGGCCAAGACGGTGGCCGGGATTCCCAAGCGCTACTGGCACTACGGCACCTTCGACACCGGCGCGCCGATCGCCAAGACGGCCCGGGTGCTGTTCCGCAACCGCGGCGACCTCTATGACCATTTCGATGACCCCTTCGCCACCGGCCCCGGCACCTACCATGCCTGGCTCGCGCACGAGCAGCCGGACCTGCTCAGGGATGACGCAACCGAGGATTGACCTTCCGCACCGTCGAAGCCGGGAACCGCTCCAGCTTGTCCGCCGGGCGAACCGGCCGGCGGACAAGCTCGCCGCCACAATTCGGGCATCGCCCACCCAGCGCGCCATCTGCGCAATCCGCGCAGAATGTGCACTCGAATGAACAGATCCGCGCCGCGAGGCTCGCGGGCGGCAGATCGGCATCGCAGCATTCGCAGTTCGGGCGAAGTTCCAGGGAGGGCATGGCGGTCCTTGGTTGGAGTTGACATGGAGAAGCTGGGGGAAGGAAGCGCTCTTTTTTTGAAAAAAGGAGTGAAAAGTTTTTTGGTTCTTTTTGTTCACAAAAAGAACGCCCTTC
>CAIYPH010000585.1 GCA_903928045.1 uncultured Rhodospirillales bacterium | reverse complement strand
GCCACCGCATCGGCCACCCGGTTGGGCTCGGTCGCGTCGAGCGGATCGGGATGCCCGGTGCGCACGTTGCAGAACGAGCAGGCGCGCGTGCAGGTGTCGCCCATGATCATCATGGTGGCGTGCCGCTGCGACCAGCACTCGCCGATATTGGGGCAGGCCGCCTCCTCGCACACCGTCACCAGCCCGTTGTCGCGCATCAGCGCGCGCGTCTCGTGATAGACGGGGTGGTTGGGCGCCTTCACGCGGATCCAGGCCGGCTTGCGCTGGATGGGATTGTCCGGCCGGTTCGCCTTCTCGGGGTGGCGTGCGGTCCGATGGTCGATAACAATGCGGGTCGTGCTCATGGCCTAGAAGTGGATAACCCGCTTATAGGCGTCAAGCACCGACTCATGCATGGATTCCGAGATGGTGGGATGCGGGAAAATCGTGTGCATCAGCTCCGCCTCGGTGGACTCCAGGCTCCGCGCGATGGTGTAGCCCTGGATCATCTCGGTCACCTCGGCGCCGATCATATGGGCGCCCAGAAGCTCGCCGGTCTTGGCGTCGAACACCGTCTTCACCATGCCCTCGGGCTCACCCATGGCGATCGCCTTGCCATTGCCGATGAAGGGGAAGCGGCCGACGCGCACCTCATGCCCCGCCGCCTTGGCCTTCGCCTCCGTCATCCCCACCGAGGCGATCTGCGGACGGCAATAGGTGCAGCCCGGCACGTTGGACCAGTCGATCGGGTGAACGCCTTCAACGCCCGCGATCTTCTCGACGCAGATGACCCCCTCATGGCTCGCCTTGTGCGCCAGCCAGGGCGGCCCGGCGATGTCGCCGATGGCATAGACGCCGGGCTCGCCAGTGCGCGCCCATTCATCGGTCACCACATGCGTGCGTTCAACCTTCACGCCAGTGCCCTCAAGGCCAAGCCCCTCGACATTGCCGACGATGCCGACCGCCGAGATCACCCGATCGACCGTGATATCCTGCGCCTTGCCGCCGGCCTCGATAGTGACGGTCACGCTGTCGGCGCCCTTCTTGGCGCCCTTCACCGCGGCGGACGTGATGATCTTCATCCCCTGCTTCTCGAACGCCTTGCGGGCGGCGGTCGAAATCTCCTCGTCCTCCACCGGCAGGATGCGGTCCATCATCTCAACCACGGTCACCGCAGCGCCGAGGTTGAGGTAGAAGGAGGCGAACTCAATACCGATAGCGCCCGAACCGATCACCAGCAGGGATTTCGGCATCGCCGCCGGCACCATGGCGCCCTTGTAGGACCAGATCAGCTTCTCGTCAGCTTCCAGCCCCGGCAACTGCCGCGCCCGCGCGCCGGTGGCGAGAATGATGTGCGGCGCCTTCAGCGTGGCGACGGGCTTGCCGTCCTTCTCCACCGCCACGGTCTGCTTGCCGGCGAGCTTGCCAGCGCCTTCGATCACCGTGACCTTGTTCTTCTTCAGCAAATGCGCGACGCCCGACGAGAGCTGCTTGGCCACCCCGCGCGAGCGCTTGACGATGGCCGCGAGGTCAGACCGGATATTATCGGCGGCGAAGCCGTAATCCCCGAGATG
>CAIYPH010000584.1 GCA_903928045.1 uncultured Rhodospirillales bacterium | reverse complement strand
TGTGGCGGCGATGGGGGGCGCGGCGTTGCAGGCCTATCGGCGCCAGGTGATGGCGGTGTTTCAGGACCCGTATGCGTCGCTCAATCCGCGGATGCGGGTGGGGCGGATCATCGCCGAGCCGGTGCTGGCGCATGAGCGGCCGTCGCGGGCGGAGCTGGAGCGGCGGGTGGCGGAGGTGCTGGACGTGGTGGGGATGCCGGCGGGGGCGGCGCGGCTGTATCCGCATGAGTTTTCCGGCGGGCAGCGGCAGCGGATCGCGATTGCCCGCGCGCTGGCGTTGCGGCCGCGGCTGATGGTGCTGGATGAGCCGGTGTCGGCGCTGGATGTGTCGATCCGGGCGCAGGTGCTGAATTTGCTGGCGGATATCCAGGCGGAATTCGGGCTGACCTACCTGATTATCGCGCATGATTTGGCGCTGGTGGAGCATTTCAGCAGCGATGTGGCGGTGATTTATCTTGGCTGTGTGGCCGAGACAGGGCCGACGGAGCAGGTGTTTGCCGCGCCGCGCCATCCTTATACGCGGGCGTTGCTGGCGGCGGTGCCGCTGCCGGACCCCGACCATGTGCTGAGCGAGGCCGCCGCGATGGGGGAGATCGCCAGCGCGCTCGATCCGCCTTCGGGCTGCCGGTTTCATCCGCGCTGCCCGTTCGTGATGGATATTTGCCGTTCTGTTGCGCCGCTGCCGACCGGGGCGCCGCATATCACCGCTTGCCATTTGCCAGGGAATTGACCGCATGAGTGCGCCGCTTGCCGATCTCTCCGTGCTGGAACTCTCCGGCGATATCGCCACCCGCTATTGCGGCAAGATGTTTGCCGCGCATGGGGCGCGGGTGGTGAGCGCCTATGCGCCGGCCAATGGGCGGCTGGCTTATGGCGGGGCTTCGGCGGAGGCCTATGCCGCCTGGCTTGATGTGGGGAAGGAGATGGCCGGCGCTATTCCCGCCGGGTTTGCGCCGGATGTGGTGATTGCTGGGCAGAACCTCAGCGATATCGCGGCGGCGGAGCGGATTGTGGCGGGGCTGCCTGGGCGGCCGTTGCTTGTGGGGTTGACCTGGTTCGGCGCCGTTGGGCCGCGGGCGGGGTGGCATGGCAGCGATGGGATTGTGCAGGCGCTCAGTGGGGTCGCCTACATGATCGGGCCGCGCGAGGGGCCGCCGATGCTGCCGCAGGGGCATGCGCCGCAGGTGGTCGCGGGGGGGACGGCGTTTATCGGCGCGATGGGGGCGCTGATGGGGCGGCGGAATGGGCATGCGACGCGCCGGGTGGACGTGAATGTGCTGGAGGCGTTCATGTGCCTCACCGAGCATGGCGGGCCGGGGTTTCATGCCAGCGGGATTTCGTCGCGGCGCCATGGGGTGAATTTGTTCGGGCCGGTGTATCCGCAGACCATTTTCGAGGCCGCGGATGGGTGGATCGGGGTGACGGCGCTGACGCCGCTGCAATGGCAGGAATTGTGCGCGCTGATCGGGTTGCCGGATCTGGCGAAGGACGCGCGGTATGAGACGACCGATCTGCGGATGGCCGCCGCGGCCGAGCTGGATGTGATCCTCGCGCCGGCGTTTCGCGCGCTGAAGGCCGGGTATTTGTTGGAGGAGGGGCAACGGCGCCGGGTGCCGATGGCGCCGGTGCCGCGCATGGAGGACGTGCTGACGACGCCGCATTGGCGCGAGCGGGGGAGTTTTCAGGGGCTCGGCGGCGGGGTGGAGGCGCCGGCGATGCCATTCCGGCTGCATGGGCGTGGCGAGGGGGCGACCGCCGCGGGGGCGGCGGGGGAGGGGCCGTTGGCGGGGATCCGAGTGCTGGATTTGTCGATGGGGTGGTCCGGGCCGCTGGCGGGGCGGCATTTCGCCGATCTTGGGGCGGAGGTGATCAAGATCGAGGGGTGCGCGCATGTGGATTGGTGGCGCGGGTGGAACGCGCTGGTGGCCGCCGATCCGCCGCCTTATGAGACGCGGTCCAACTTCAACGCGGTGAACCGCAACAAGCGGGCGATTGCCATCGAACTGCGCGAGCCCAAGGGGGCGGCGATCCTCAACCGGTTGGCGGAGGAGGCCGATTTGCTGATCGAGAACTACGCGCCGGGGGTGCTGGGTCGGCTCGGGTTCTCGCCGGCGGCGATGGCGAAGATCAATCCGCGGCTCAGCTACATTTCGATGGGCGCCTTCGGGAGCGCCGGCCCGTGGTCTGGGTTTCGGGCCTATGGCTCGACCACCGAGCAGGCGGCGGGGATGCCGTTCCTGCAGGGCGACGCCGCCTGGCCGCCGACGATGCAGCACACCGCCTATGGCGACCCGATCGCCGGTATCTACGCCGCCTCGGCGTCGCTGATCGCGCTGTGGGGGCGGGCGCGGACGGGGGGGACGACGATCGATCTTTCGCAGGTCGAATGTCTGTTCCAGCTCGCAGCCGACGGGGTGATCGCGCAATCCGCGACAGGGAGCGCGCCGCCGCGGACCGGAAGTGCGCGGGCGACCAGCCTGTATCGCGGCTGCGTCGCCGGCGCGGGGGCGGAGGATTGGCTGGCAGTGGACGTCGAGACTGAGGCGCAGCTTGCGGCGCTGCGGGCGACCGTCGGGGCGGGCGATGGTTTGGCCGCCTGGGCGGCCGGTCGGAGCGCGGCCGAGGCGGCGGAGGTGTTGCAGGACGCCGGTATTCCGGCCGCGCCGGTGCTGCAGGGCACGTCGCTGCTGCATGACGAACACCTCGCCGCCACCGGGTTCTGGCTCTATGCCGAGCGCCGCTACGTCGGCACCCATGTGCTGCCGCGTGCGCCCTATTTGCTTGACGGTTCGGCTCCCGCGCTGGTTCGCCCGGCGCCGACGCTGGGGCAGCATAATGCCGAGATCCTGCATGATGTTTTGAACATGCCGTCATCGGAAATCGCCGCTCTGCATGCCGAGGGAATTATCGGCAATATTGCCATCTGAGCCGCTCGCCTGAAGCGCCGCCATTGAAGGAACGTCCATGCGCCTGAAGAAACTGCTGATCGCCAATCGCGGCGAAATTGCCATCCGCGTCGCCCGCGCCGCCGCCGATCTCGGACTGCCGAGCGTCGCCGTGTATTCGGAGGATGACGCGGCGAGCCTGCATGTGCGGGTGGCCGATGAAGCGGTGCTGCTGCCAGGCAAGGGTGCGGCCGCCTACCTCGATATCGCGGCTGTCGTTACCGCCGCTGTGTCGATGGGGTGCGACGCGGTGCATCCGGGCTATGGCTTTCTCTCCGAGCGCGCCGATTTCGCCCGCGCTTGCGCGGGGGCGGGGCTGCGCTTCGTTGGGCCGGCGCCGAGGCATCTCGATTTGTTCGGGGACAAGGCACAGGCCCGCGCGGCGGCGATCGCCGC
>CAIYPH010000583.1 GCA_903928045.1 uncultured Rhodospirillales bacterium | reverse complement strand
GCATGAAGTTCCGCGGCATCATCTGCGAGAAGTGCGGCGTGGAAGTCACGCTCGCTAAGGTGCGCCGCGAACGGATGGGCCATATCGAGCTGGCCTCGCCGGTCGCTCACATCTGGTTCCTGAAGTCTCTTCCGAGCCGCATCGGCCTGATGGTCGATCTCACGCTCAAGGAGCTGGAGAAGATCCTGTATTTCGAGAACTACGTGGTTCTCGAGCCCGGCCTGACCGACCTTAAGGTCTATCAGCTCCTCACCGAGGAGCAGCTGATGGACAAGCAGGACGAGTTCGGCGAGGACGCGTTCCGCGCCGGCATCGGCGCCGAGGCGATCAAGGGCGTGCTGGCGGCGATCGACGCGGATGCCGAGAAGGTCAAGCTGCGGGCTGACCTCAAGGAGACCACGTCGGAGGCCAAGCGCAAGAAGCTGGTCAAGCGCCTCAAGCTCATCGAGGCCTTCGCCGAGTCGGGTGCCAAGCCCGAGTGGATGATCCTCGACGTGGTGCCGGTGATCCCGCCGGAACTGCGCCCGCTGGTGCCGCTCGATGGCGGCCGCTTCGCCACGTCGGACCTCAACGACCTCTATCGCCGCGTGATCAACCGCAACAACCGCCTGAAGCGGCTGATCGAGCTGCGCGCGCCGGACATTATTGTCCGCAACGAGAAGCGCATGTTGCAGGAGGCGGTTGACGCCCTGTTCGACAACGGCCGTCGCGGCCGCGCCATCACCGGCGCCAACAAGCGCCCCCTGAAGTCGCTGTCCGACATGCTGAAGGGTAAGCAGGGCCGCTTCCGCCAGAACCTGCTCGGCAAGCGCGTCGACTACTCGGGCCGTTCTGTCATCGTCGTGGGTCCGGAGCTGAAGCTGCAACAATGCGGTCTGCCGAAGAAGATGGCGCTGGAGCTGTTCAAGCCCTTCATCTACGCCAAGCTCGAGAAGTACGGTCACGCCACCACCATCAAGGCCGCCAAGCGGATGGTGGAAAAGGAGCGTCCGGAGGTGTGGGACATCCTCGAAGAGGTGATCCGTGAGCACCCCGTCATGCTCAACCGCGCGCCGACGCTGCATCGCCTGGGCATCCAGGCGTTCGAGCCGGTGCTGATCGAGGGCAAGGCAATCCAGCTGCATCCGCTGGTCTGCACCGCGTTCAATGCGGACTTCGACGGCGACCAGATGGCGGTGCACGTGCCGCTGAGCCTGGAAGCCCAGCTCGAAGCGCGCGTACTGATGATGTCCACTAACAACATCCTCAGCCCCGCGAACGGCAAGCCGATCATCGTGCCGAGTCAGGACATCGTGCTCGGCATCTACTACCTCTCGCTTGAGACGCCGGAATTCCGTGCCACCGATGACGCGACGGCCCCGGCTTTCGCCAATCTCGGTGACATCGAGCACGCCATCTATGCCAAGCGGATCACGCTGCACGACAAGATCCGCAGCCGCTACGAGACGGTTGACGCCGCGGGGAATCGCATCACCGAGCGGGTGATCACCACCGCCGGCCGCATGCTGATCTCGCAGGTGCTGCCGCGCAGCGTGCTGATTCCGTTCTCGCTGATCAACCGCCAGCTGACCAAGAAGAACGTCTCGGACGTGATCGACGCGGTTTACCGTCACTGCGGCCAGAAGGAGTGCGTGATCTTCGCCGATCGCCTGATGGGCCTCGGCTTCGCACACGCCGCGAAGGCCGGTATCTCCTTCGGCAAGGACGACATGATCATCCCGCTGGAGAAGCAGGACATGATCCTGAAGACCCAAGGCGAAGTGAAGGAGTTCGAGCAGCAGTATCAGGACGGCCTGATCACCGCCGGCGAGCGCTACAACAAGGTGGTTGACGCTTGGTCGCGCTGCACCGACGTCGTCGCGACCGCAATGATGAAGGAGATCTCCAAGCAGGAGGTCGGCCGCCAGACCAACTCGGTGTGGATGATGAGCCACTCCGGTGCCCGTGGATCGCCGGCCCAGATGCGCCAGCTCGCCGGTATGCGCGGCCTGATGGCCAAGCCGTCGGGCGAGATCATCGAGCAGCCGATCATCGCGAACTTCAAGGAAGGCCTCTCGGTTCTCGAATACTTCAACTCGACCCACGGTGCCCGTAAGGGTCTCGCGGACACCGCGCTGAAGACCGCGAACTCCGGCTACCTCACCCGCCGCCTGGTGGACGTGGCACAGGATTGCATCATCGTCGAGAATGACTGCGGAACTGAGCGTGGCCTGACCGTCAAGCCGGTGATGGACGGTGGCGAGGTGGTCTCCTCCCTTTCCGAGCGCATCCTGGGCCGAACCACGGCCGAGGATATCATCGATCCGCTGACCAACGCGGTCCTGGTACCGCGCAACACGCTGATCGAGGAAAGCGAGGCCGAACTGGCCGAGAAGGCCGGCGTCGAGGCGGTGCTGATCCGCTCCGTGCTAACCTGCGAGGCTAAGGTCGGCGTCTGCGGTCATTGCTATGGGCGCGATCTCGCGCGCGGCACGCCGGTCAACGTCGGTGAGGCCGTCGGCGTTATCGCCGCACAGTCGATCGGTGAGCCGGGCACCCAGTTGACCATGCGCACCTTCCACATCGGTGGTGCCGCCCAGCGGGGTGCCGAGCAGTCGAGCGTGGAAGCGAGCCATGACGGCGTGATCGAGGTGAAGAACCGCAATGTGGTTATCAACTCGTCCAACGTGCCGGTGGTGATGAGCCGCAACTGCGAAATCGTGCTGTTGGACAAAGGCCGCGAGCGCGCCCGCTTCCGCGTGCCCTACGGCGCCCGGTTGCTGGTCGACGATGGTGCCACTGTCACACGAACGCAGAAGCTGGCGGAGTGGGACCCCTACACACTGCCAATCATCACCGAGCGGAATGGCCGGCTCGAATATCTTGACCTCATGGAGGGTGTTACCCTCGTTGAGCGGATGGACGAGGTGACCGGCCTGACCTCAAAGGTGGTGGTGGACTACAAGCAGAACGCGCGTGGCGTCGACCTGAGACCGCGCCTGCAGCTCAAGGACGCCAAGGGCGAAGTGATCAAACTACCGAACGGCAACGATGCCCGCTACTTCCTCTCCCCGGACTCGATCCTCTCGGTCGAGAACGGTGCCGAGGTTGCGGCCGGCGACGTGCTGGCTCGTATTCCGCGTGAAGGAAGCAAGACCCGCGACATCACCGGCGGTCTGCCGCGCGTGGCCGAGCTGTTCGAGGCCCGCCGGCCAAAGGATCATGCGATTATCGCGGAGATCGACGGGCGGGTGGAATTCGGCAAGGACTACAAGGCCAAGCGCCGCATCATCCTGAAGAACGACGAGACCCAGGAGGAGAGCGAATACCTCATCCCCAAGGGCAAGCACGTCTCGGTGCAGGAAGGTGACTTCGTGCGCCGTGGCGATCCGCTCGTCGATGGCCCGCGGGTGCCGCACGACATCCTCAAGGTGCTCGGCGTGCCGGCCTTGTCGGACTACCTGGTCAACGAAATCCAGGATGTCTACCGGCTGCAGGGCGTGAAGATCAACGACAAGCATATCGAGGTGATCGTCCGCCAGATGCTGCAGAAGGTCGAAATCACCGAGCCGGGGGATACCACTTTCCTGGCCGGCGAGCAGGTCGACCGCATGGAGTTCGCCATCGAGAACGGCAAGCGCCTCGCGGAGAACGAGCGCCCTGCGGTCGCCATGCCGGTGCTACAGGGCATCACCAAGGCGTCCCTGCAGACCCATAGCTTCATCTCCGCGGCATCCTTCCAGGAGACCACACGGGTGCTCACCGAGGCGGCCACGGCCGGCAAGGTGGATAACCTCATCGGGCTCAAGGAGAACGTCATCGTGGGCCGCCTGATCCCCGCCGGCACGGGTGCCGTCATGAACCGGCTGCGCGCGATCGCCGCCGGACGCGACGACGCCAAGGGCCTCACGACCAATACTCCCGCGATTCCCGGCACCGATATCGCCGCGGAGTAGCGGTCAAGCCCCCTAAGGGCGGGAAGGGCGGCGATCAGCGCATCGCCGCCCTTCTTGTTTTACGGGAGAATACTCCGCCTACCGCTTGACTCACCCTCACCCCCGCCGTAGGTTCCGCGCCCTCGGCCTACCCCTTCAGCTCTCTGGGGCGCCGTCGTTTGCAGCTACCATCGCCTTCGGCGCCGCCTCTTCGGAGGCCTAGGCCGCAGGCAGTGAAAAACCCCGCAGGGTGGCGGTTGCCATCCTTTGCGGGGATTGGTCTTGCAGACTGACGACGCTCAGGCGAAGGCGGTGTGGACGACGAGATTTGGACGCGTAGGACTACGCCAGACAGGATCGAAAGAGGCTCAATGCCGACCATCAATCAGCTGATCGCCAGCGGGCGCGAGCCCGCCGCGAAACGCAACAAGGTTCCCGCCCTGCAGGGTTGTCCGCAGAAGCGTGGCGTGTGCACCCGCGTCTACACCACGACGCCGAAGAAGCCGAACTCAGCGCTCCGTAAGGTCGCCAAGGTTCGTCTGACCAACGGCTACGAGGTGGTGAGCTACATCCCCGGCGAAGGCCACAACCTGCAGGAACACAGCGTTGTGCTGATCCGTGGCGGGCGCGTGAAGGATCTTCCGGGCGTTCGCTACCACATCCTGCGCGGCGTGCTGGATACCCAGGGCCTGCCCAAGCGTCGTAAGCGCCGGTCGCTTTACGGCGCCAAGCGGCCGAAGTGAGGAGCGGGCAATGAGCCGTCGCCACCGCGCGGAAAAGCGCGAAATCCTGCCGGACCCCAAGTTCGGTGACGTCGTCGTCACGCGTTTCATGAACGCCCTGATGTATGACGGCAAGAAGTCGACCGCCGAGACGATCGTCTATGGCGCACTCGACACCATGAAGAAGCGTGGCGGGGCGCAGGCCGATGCCGTGCGCATGTTCCACGAGGCGCTGGACAATGTGAAGCCGGCCGTCGAGGTGCGTTCGCGCCGCGTCGGTGGCGCCACCTACCAGGTGCCAGTCGAAGTGCGGACGGAGCGTCGCCAGGCGCTTGCCATTCGCTGGATCATCGATGCCGCCCGCAAGCGTGGTGAGCACACGATGGAAGATCGGCTTTCGAACGAACTGCTGGACGCGGTGAACAACCGCGGATCGGCCGTGAAGAAGCGTGAAGATACCCACCGGATGGCGGAGGCAAACAAGGCCTTCAGTCATTACCGCTGGTAAGCATCAGAACCCCCACCCCGGACAGCAAGCGGGAACGGAGATAGGACGATGGGTAAAGCTAAATTCGAGCGTAACAAGCCGCACTGCAACATTGGCACGATCGGTCACGTTGACCACGGAAAGACGTCGCTGACCGCGGCGATCACTAAGATCCTTGCAAAGGCCGGTGGTGCTACCTTCACTGCGTATGATCAGATCGACAAG
>CAIYPH010000582.1 GCA_903928045.1 uncultured Rhodospirillales bacterium | reverse complement strand
CTGATCGCGCGGGCTGCCGGCGTCATGGGTGATGATGGTGTTCTCGACGTCGACGGTGTTCTGCAGGTCCCACAGCACGCGGTAGGGGGAGAGCGGCGCGTCGTTCGAGGTCAGCTTCGGCATCCACTTCGCCATCCATTCGGCGCGGATCTTGGCGATGTCCGCCGCAATCTTGGTCGCGTCGCGGTTGGCGGTGACGGTCTTCTTCACCTCGGCCAGCACGGCATCGAGCACCAGCCCGGCGTCGCCGATCATGCCGACCTGGGTCACCACGTCCTTATTGAGGTGCTTCGGGTCGAGCGTGGCGTGGATGATGGTCTTGCCGGTCGGGATCTTCACCGCGAAGGAGCTCTCGGTGAAGGAGCAGCCGATGCCGAAGATCACGTCGGCCTTGTCGAGGTACTGCGGCACCATGCGCGTCATCGCGACGCCGCCGGAGCCGAGCGAGAGCGGGTGGTTCTCGGGGAAGCTGGACTTGCCGGAGAGCGAGGTGACCACCGGGGCGGCGAGCAGCTCGGCCAGCTCCTTCAGCTGCGGCCAGGCCTGGGCGTAGTGGATGCCCTGGCCGGCATAGAGCACCAGGTTCTTGGCGGCCACCAGCAGGGCGGCGGCTTCCTTCACATGCACCGGGTCCGGCCCGTAGCGGGTGGAGAGCACCGGCGTGTATTCGAAGGGCTCCGGCACTTCCTCGTTGAACATGTCACCGGGGATTTCCACCACCACCGGGCCGCCGCGGCCATTGCGCAGCTGCGTGAAGGCGCGGCGCATGATGTTGGAGACTTCGGAGGCCAGCATCACCGGCTCGGTCGACTTGGTGATCGACTTCAGCGAGATGGTGGAGTTGAAGTTCGGGTCCATATGCGCGAGGCGGCGGGCATAGCCCATCGGCAGGACGAGGACGGGGACCGATTCGCCGAAGCACTGGGCGATGCCGCCGATGGCGTTCTCCGCGCCGGGGCCGTGCTGCATGGCGAAGGCGCCAATCTTCTTGCCCGAGGACAGTCGCGACACCGCGTCCGCCATGTGCAGGCCGATGCGCTCCTGGCGCACGATGATGGGGCGGATATCCTTTTCCGCCGCGTGCTCGATCATGTGGTTGACCGGGTAGGCGAACAGATGTTCGACCCCCTCGCGCTTCATGATTTCCGCAATAGCCTCGCCGACTTTCATAGCTGTCTCCTTGGACGGAACGGATTGCTCTCCCGGAAAAAGCCTAGGCCCCGTCGTGCGGTGTGGCAAGGTAGGGAAGCAAGGGCTTCTTTTTGAAAAGAGGGGCAAAAACTTTTCTATCCGTTTGCGGCGCGGCCTCCCGGGGAGCCGCGAGGCAAGCGGATAGAAGTTTTTTGGTTCTTTTTTTCAAAAAAGAACCGCTTGCTTATGCGGCGCCGCGAATCAGCCGCCCGGGTAGCGCGCCGGTGGTGACGCCGTCGCGATGGACGATGGCGCCGGAGAGAATGGTGGCGGCGTAGCCTTCGGTGCGTTGGACGAGACGGCGGCCGCCGGCGGGGAGGTCGTAGCGGACTTCGGGGGCGAAGGCTTTGAGGCGGTCATAATCGATGATGTTGAGGTCGGCTTTCATGCCGGGGGCGATGAGGCCGCGGTCGGTGAGGCCGAGGGCGAGGGCGTTGTCGCGGGAGAGGCGGCGGATGACCCATTCGAGGGGGAGGCGTTCGCCGCGGGTGCGGTCGCGGGTCCAGTGGGTGATCATGGTGGTGGGGGCGGAGGCGTCGCAGATGATGGAGACGTGGGCGCCGCCGTCGCCGAGGCCCATGATGGTGTTGGGGTGCTGCATCATCTCCTGGACGGCGCCGAGGTCGCCGGCGGCGTAGTTGATGATGGGGCGGTAGAGGATGGTTTTGCCGTCGTTTTCGAGGAGGAGGTCGTAGGCGAAGGCGCTGGGGTCGGTGCCGGCGCGGGCGGCCTGGGCTGCGATCGAGGCTTCGGGGCCGGGCTCGTAGTCCGGCCGGTCACCGAGGGGGAAGATTTTTTCCCAGGTGGTGAGGCGGTGGCGCAGGGTT